>JAYQWI020001469.1:0-3815 GCA_035871815.2 Candidatus Parabeggiatoa communis | reverse complement strand
ATCTAGACTCTCTTAATCAACATATTTCACTTTCAATTGTCGATATACGTGCCATAGGCCGCGATTGTCGCATAACATGTTCAGTAAACAGTGAACAGTAATCAATTATCAAATGCAATTGGCGTTCAAACTTTAGTTTGAATTGTCGTTCAAACTTTAGTTTGAATTGGCTTTCAAACTTTTTGTTGAAACAATTTAGTTTAAAACAAACTAAATTTTGTACGGAGGCCTAGACAAACTAAAGTTTGTACAGAGGCCCAACTATATGGGAATTGATAATTGATAATAGATTTACCAGGTTCCCGTCACTTTCCTTTTGAATTTTCGGGATAAATTATAAAAATCAATATAGAACGGCTGTTCTAACCAGAACGATTTGGTTTGATAACCGTATTGAGACATAATAGCCTCTGTTTCGGGGGGACAATGCAATCTGGGATGTAGTTTAATCGTACTACGCGTGATTTTTCTGGCCTCTGTCAGAATAGTCTTATCGTACCCAAGCTTCATAAAATCAAATATCCTTGCCATCTCACGTTGAGTATTCGTAATTATATCTTCATATCTCACATCAATCATGGGCAATTCTCTTTTCTCTTTCTCAATATTAACCCAGCTTTCATGCATCGTCCAAAGTTTGAGAATGTCTTCTTCTGGCATCGTTTTCCACACTAAATCATCTGTTGGAAACAATTTAGCACTTCTCACCACCGGAAACGGGTGTCGTACCAGATGAACAAATCGAGTACAGGGAAAATGTGCTTTTATAAAAGGCACGATTTCTGGATCGATCTGTTGAAATGGCTTTTGATCACCTATCCATAATACATTTTCTTTGTGCATGGGTTTCATTTTGATAAACCCGTTTTGCATAATGTTTGTTTGGAGGGTGATAAAATTTTCTAGCGGTGTTTTGTCTCTGGAAAGTAAATCTCGGTATTGCTCAAGGGTTGCATTCATACCCTTGGGCGCATCCCATTGATAGGGCACAATATCTAAGTCATTATGAAACCGATACAGAATCCATAAAATGTCAGATTCGTTGGAAACAAAAATATTGGGATGAAGATTCATCAACTTCATCAGTTGGGTAGAACCACTCCGTTTATTACCCACAATAAAAACAGTTTTAATTTTATTCATTATTATTGATCAATACTCACTGTTTGGGAACAATCATCATTTTTACCAAGTTCATTGAACGGTGTTCAAGCGTAAACGCAAAACTTTCAGAGGCGCATTTCTGTTTTCCTACTTTTTTTAAAACCTTAACGACAAGGATTATATATGAAGGGATGAATTCGTAGTGATGTTTTGGTTTTGTCCTTTACCACCTATCAGTTTGTCAAAAGTACTTTTCACGCAAAAGTTTTTGCGCGCAAAAACTTTTGCGTGAAAAAGGATAAGGGATTATTTCCAGTAGATTTGCTCTGCCTCGCGTCTCCTCGAAAGCAAAACGCGATGCCTTGCGTCTCCTTGAAGCTGAGACGCGAAGCTGAGACGCGAAGCATCACGTCTCTACAGACAATGAGTTAGATAAAACGGATAGGTGGTAAGGGTTTTGCCCTTTATAATAATATATACAATTATTGCCCTTATTGCTAATTCCTTGTCGTTATTATGAATTAAGATCTGCTGATGTTTTGGTTTAATCCTTTCATAAACAATCCTTGTCGTTAGTCTATCGCCTGAGCCAGTATAGCGTAAAAATATCGAAAAGGGAAAACAGACTTTTCCCCCGATTTTTGTTTTATTCGCTATTCAAAGTCTTTTGCAAGAGGCGCGTTTGGGTTTTGAAGTCTTTTTGCAAAAAATATTTTTTCTAAAATGGAGGATTTTAAATATAAAATCCTTTTCTACAATGGCGCATTGAAGATGTCGTCTTAATGTGGTTATTCAAAAACACAGTAGTCTCTTGCAAAGGGGGTTAGAAATTACTGAGTCTGTTGCTACACAAGAAAAGGAACTCATATTCAATAAACTGTGCGAAAGATTACAGGAGTTTATGTGGGATTGGAATGAATGGGCGTTAAAAGTCAAATTTCTCATGGCATTACTATTGCCCCTTAACTTTGCTCAAGAAAGATATCAGTCCTTCATTGAAAGGGAGATATCCGTTTTTTTAATTGAAAACGAGAGAGTGGTAGGTACTGTAGATTTTGTCGTGGCCAGTGGCAAACGTTCTCCAAAACGCCCCTATTTTTTTTATTAATGAATTTAAAAAGGAATCGTCAAATCATCCCTTAGGGCAACTCATGGTTACTATGATAAGCGCACAAAGGTTGAATAATGATAATAATCCCCTTCACGGGGCTTATGATTATGGGTCTATTTTTGTTTTTTGTCGTACTGCATGGCCAAGAATATTCTACCCGTTTCGCATACGATGCCACTAAGCATGACATCAAAGAACTATTTGATATTCTGAAAAAGACTAAGGGAAATATTGAATTGATGACTAAAGCGTAATTCATAAAGTTTATACCAATTTATTAATTGACTGATAAAGGCTTATTATAATTGTCAAAACTTATGAATTTGATATAGATTAAGGCAGCCTTTTTCCCTATCCTAACATGACTGATGATGTACTACGCTTCGTTATCAGTTATTCGTTATTTTTTATCCGTTATTTTTTCACACCTTAAGGGAACAGTCGCTTGTAGAGATTAGATTTGTCCCTTGATAAACCATTGATATTTCTTCAAGTGAGGTATTGTATTTTTAATGGGTTACGGGATGAAGGAATAAATCTATTTTCAAACACTTGATAATTGATAATTGATAAATTTTATTATGATGTGATGAAACGTCGAGGCTTGACTGAGAAAGTTCTGAACCTTGGCAGGATTATGGTTTTGATGATGAACCCAAAGGGGTAGTGACTGAATGCCGTATCCAAATGAATAGATAGAACGTGAATTAAACAGATATAATTTGGTTGTTTCCAAGATAAATCTTGGACTCCAATTCATTTATGATTTTATTAACCCTCTCTGATGGAGGACAAATGACATTATTTAATTGGCATAAAGTAGCTTTGCTGTTCGCCGGATTAGCCCTGACGGCTAATACTTGGGCATCTGAAAGCTTAAGTGATGTGATGAAACCATCACTTGAACAGGGTAAAAATATTACAAATATCGATAACAAAGCGAGTCTTTATCGCGACTATGACAAAATGGCTCAGGATAATCTGGATCAATTAGCGGCTATTCATAAAGAATTGCGCCGCATTTTAAGCCAGAATTATTATGACTTTCCCGAACAGGCTGCACAAGTCACTGAACTGCTTAACCAGTTGAATGCGGCTAAAAAAGCAGAGCTTGAAGCCCAAGCGGCCAGTGATAAAGGGGATTGGGAATCGGCGAATGCCGCAGCTAAAAAGTGGGAACAGGCTCAAGCACAAGCCGCAGAAAGTGTTTCAAATACTCAGATGGCGCTTAAACTTAAAGGCGCTAAACAAGTCATTGCTTTAAAAGCAACTGAACCGATGGTTAACCCCTTTACGGTAGTCTCTGATGGGAAAACTGAATCGCTAGAAACGACAGCACCCGCTGTCGAACCGACGCTCCCGATAACCCCGGTTGAAGAAATTCAACTTGATGGCGCAACGCTTTACAACGAAAAAGGCTGTGTTTCTTGTCACGGTGTTGATGGCAAAATGCCTATTATGTTGCTTTATCCCAAGCTGGCAGGACAGAATCAAGACTATGCGCTTGTGCAACTGAAAGACATCAAAAGCGGTGCGCGTGACAATGGACAAAGCATCATCATGAAAGGGATTATGCAGGGTGTCAATGAGGAAGAGATGA
>JAYQWI020001468.1:0-3117 GCA_035871815.2 Candidatus Parabeggiatoa communis | reverse complement strand
AGATATTAATGGGGATGAGATCACTGACTATCGACTGATTTATCCTAATGGCGACAGTCAAGTGATGTATCAATGTGCGGCTTGTTTTGAATAGAAGAGATGCTAAACCTGACAGGTTTTTAAAACCTGTCAGGTTTTTCCAAATTTTCAATTCAGCTTACCATTTTAAAGCTTCTGGAAGTGCTTTAAAAAGCGATTTCAGCTCTTCGTGTAAAGTATATTGTCGCTTCATTTCTGCCCAAACAGTCGGATGATGCATTTGTTGAAGGCTTTTGATCAAGCGTTTTAAGTCATCTTGAGATGTACCCAAATCCTTTTTTCTTTGGTATTCATAAAGACGTGCTTTATAAGAGTCAAACGCATTGCGTCTCGCATTGACTAAAACCTCACGACGGTTCAGTCTCAACAAGTCAATCGTATATTGGGCACGTTGATAATCTGGCGTACCTTCATTTGCGATGGGCACCAACCAAAAAGTATCCCGTAAATCCAGTGCCATGTAATCTAGTGGATTTTCACATCTGGGATCAATCAGAACAGGATAACCCGGTAAGGGAGGCACAACCGGTTCGCCTTTTCGACGCGCAACATTCACGAATTGTCCCGTTTGGGGTTCAATTACGGCAAATTGATTTCCCTTTGGACTGTTACAAGGCCCACAAGCATAAAGATAATTATCCCAAACAAAAACCCATTCAGGATAAATATCTTTTGGACGAATATGTTCAACCTCATCTGCACAAGAGTCTTCACAATAACAACAACGCCGCGCACCAGAACACATTTGCTCAAGCAAAGCACGAACAGATTGAAAGGTTTTATTATTAGGCCTATTGCGCGTTCCAAAAAGCCGTTTTGCTTCACTGACTTTTTGAGCATAATCTGATAGCTTATTCACTTCTTTCTGATAGGCATCCAGTTTCTGCTGTGCTTTGTCAGGCAATACCTTATTTTCTAACCTGATCAACCTTGTTCTCCACTGTGACATTGACGGCTGTCGGTAACACTGCTCGGATTTGTTGTTGTTCTTGTTCCTCGCTATGGGATAATTTTGTACGTAACGCTTTATTATTCAGAAAAGCAAGACGCTGTAATTTATCTTTTGAAGATTCCGAGCGTGTCACCTCAAAACCAAATAAATCGGTGTCCAAGGCTTCAAGAATATTACCGTAAACTAAGCGTTGAAGTTCAATACCTTCGACTCGTCCGCCCTCTAAATCACTCCCAGGTGTTGGTAAACGCCATACTGTTCCCCGTTCTGCGGCTTGACAAACGATAGGACTGTGTGTGGTGACAATAAATTGGATATTGGGAAAATACCGGCAAAACCAATAACCTATTTGCTGTTGCCAACTGGGATGTAAATGCGCGTCAATTTCATCAATCAAAACAACACCTGGCAAATCGATTTTCAGTTCTCCTTTTTGAATTGGTTTAAAGACGGCATTGGCTCCATAAATACGTACCATTTGGTGAATTAAGTCAAAAGTAATGCTGAGAATAGAACGATAGCCATCACTGAGTTCTGGAGCCGGTATCACACAACCGTTGCCATCTCGAAAAACAATCGCGTCAGAAGTAATCTTGTCAATGATTGTGCCATAAGGCAAAAGGCCACCTTCATTGAGGAATTTTTTCAGATAGGCCAGAATTTTTCCCTCTGTTTGACCTTCCAATTGTTTTATGTGTAAGTCTTGTAGCCAATCAAGGCATTCTGTCAAGGCGACATTTTCTCCAAACACGGATAAATGGGGGGCTAAACGCGGATTAGACTGAAAAAGCTTTTCAAATGTCCTATCACCGCCAGTGAAGCGTCGGAAAGGGCCATAAGAAGCACTAAACCAACCCGTACCCTTCCCCCATAAAGAGTGATTGGGATCACTCTCATCATCGTTTTTAGGGGAAAGTAGCACATTGGCATTTTGTTTTTGAAAACAAAGGAAAACAGGAATATATTGGTTGGTACTGGCACTCTGTTCGAGTGTTTGATCCCAGACTGAATCCTGATCAACTTGCAATTCAATGTTTCCTTTGATTTCATTCTGACGAAGCCATCCATTCCAAGTCTGACGCAGTGCGATGGCTTCTAAAGGGCCAACAAGTGCTAATGCAATAGCACGCACTAGGGTAGATTTTCCAGCACCATTATCACCAATAATCACATGCCAACCCGCATATTCTGTTGATTTAAAGGTTAATTCAAAAGCTTTAATTGAACGGATGTTATTAATCTTGATTTGATGGAGGTACATGTTGAGCTCTCTACAAGTGAATAATTAGAGTAAGGAATATCAAAAAAATAAATTATCCCGCAGGGCTACTCTATGCACACAAATAATTTGTAACAAACTGTCGTCTCACGCAGAGCCGCAGAGCCGCAGAGAATGAGAGAAATTAAACAAACCGGCTTGAATTGCCTTTTGGGATTTATTTTTTTGGAACTTCCTAAATTGAAAAAAGTGTTGCAGGAGTTCAGGAGTTTATGAGTTTCAAAAAGGTACCTGACAACCCATTAATAGACTTGTCCCGTTATCCCGTAACGCCTTACAAAATCAATAGGGACAAGTCTAATGATGAGAGAAAGCCTTAAAAAAGTATAAGGATGAGAGAAGGAGGATGAGAAAAGATTAAATGTATGGGTTTACACGATAAAGAACGGCATACCAGTAATCATTTTCATCTATTTCTTTTAAAGAATAAGGTATTGAATGAGTCTCTTCCTCAGCACCTTGTCGAAAAGCTAACAAGACATGGCCAAAGCCAAGTTGAAATCTTTTAAAACAGTCCTTATCTCACGCAAAGACGCAAAGACGCAGCCAAGTTATTAGCCTCTTCGCGGCTTAGTGGCTTAGCGTGAGCAAACTTATAATTATTTGACTCTTTTTGGAAGTCCAGTCGGTGATGGGTACAACTTGGATAACGGCTACCTGCTCATTATAGATTATTCGTCACAATAATACTCTTCACAGAATTGGGTTGTCTGTCTGCCGGATTAAGTGAGGTGTATACTTTTACATTATATCGGGCTGCAATTGCTTTTACATCTTGAATTTTACGACAATAATATCCTTGAATACTATGGTACTTAATAGGATAAATCTCTCTCTCTTTTAATGA
>JAYQWI020001467.1:0-2508 GCA_035871815.2 Candidatus Parabeggiatoa communis | reverse complement strand
CCCTTAGAAACCTTTATTGAAATGGCTCAACATGTAGACAGTCTATTCTTTACAATGGATGTCGCTAAATCTAAAGAGTTGGGTTGGGTGATTGTGGAATTGGGTGATGGGCAAGTCGCTGGATTACCTGATAATGCTGATGTTAAAGCGTTTTATCGATCTGTAATGGCTCATTGCCCATAAAAATTCATGATTCATAACGAATTTTGGGATCAGCAAAATGGGGCTTTGAACGTCGCAAGAAAGGGCGATAACAAAGCTTCGCCCTACCCCTTTCATCTGTTATAATCAGAAAAATATATGCAACCACGAAGGGGTTGAATGCCAGTTGGCTGTGGGTGGGTTTTGGGTTTTTAAAGCCCACCATTCCCTCTACAATTCCTTTTCTCATAATGCCGGACATTTATCCTGAAAATATTTTTTACTCATTAATATCAATAGTTTAAGTCTATATTATCCGAATGCCCTCTTGCGATGATATGAGCAAATAGGTTACTCTGCGGCTTCTTTTCAAAAAGCGGTATGATAACAAGATTAAAACAGCTTTAAGCATTCTGTTTTTTAATCACAATTTCATTAAAGGAGAGCATTTTCCATGTCATTAGAAGATTTTGTAGAAGAGCAAATTTATAATTTTAAACGGTTGGGTAACTACGGTGTGTTTCAAACCGGTGGTTCTTTTCCCGTCGAGTATTTGCTCACCACCTTCTCATCCAACGAATTATCCAAATTAACCTTAGCACGAGAACTCTCTCCCGAGAAACTCTCCTTTGATTTGCTGATGCAACGTGAGTTGGATGAACAACGGGTTTTTAGAGAAATGGAACCCTACCTTAACCCCAGTCAAGTCTCGCCTGCTGAACTCTCACAAAGAGTCGTTTACTTCCCGCCCTTGTTAGCCGCTATTGTGCCGGTAACCGGCCGAGTCATGGAAATGGGCTATCCCAAAGAACACCGCTATATTGTCACCCAAAACAGCGAGGGGCAAAAACAGATTAAACAGATTATCCGAGAATGGTATGGCTGCTTTAAACTGACTTACTTGCCTAGCCATCATCCATACGCTTATCGACTTCAAGTCGAAATCGATAACCAAATCACGCCTAAAGGCGTACAGTGTGAACCGGTGCAATTAGACTTGTGTTTGGCGAGCGGTGAACAAACTGGGGTGAAGCTGGTTATCATTGATGGGCAACATCGTTGGTTTGCTCTCCAACAGGTTTATCAAAAACAACCTGACAAATTGAAGGCACTCCGCGTACCCGTTTGTCTTCTCTTTGCACCTGAAGCCACAAACCCTCAAGAATCGGCTTTGATCCGTACACCGACGGTGCCAGAGGTGTTTCGGCGTTTATTTGTCGATATCAACAGCACTGCTCAATCGGTGAGTAGGCACTTTACTATTCTGTTGTCTGATAGCACGATGGGCAGCCTAGTTTGCCGCCAACTTTGTGATCATATTCTTCAACAGCACGGCCGCGAAGGCTTAGCCGTGATTGAATGGAATAGCAAGGCAAAAAGGGAAGCGCATCAAATGATCCGCCCCTACTCGCTCACTTCAATTGGTATTCTCAACCAAGCCCTAGAAGACAGTATTGGAGAAAAACACTCGTTGCTCAAGTACCTCTTGCAACAGCAGGAGATAACAGCGGATTTCAAACCAGACACCACAGAAATTCGTTGGAATAGGTTTTCTCTGAGCCAAAAAAATGCCCTTGAAAAGCAAGTGAGAAAATATTGGGTGCCCTGTCTTGAACGCATCCTATTTAGTAGCCAACAATGGGCGCAAGCTTTTGGGATTTTTCAAACTCACTTAAATCAACTCAAAAGCTTATCGGATAGCCATAAAGATGACGCTTTAGAGGCACGACAAGTGGTGGCTAAAATTCTGGATTATGTACCCATCAAACGCGGGAAATCGTTTACCTCTGCCCGGATAATGGAACGCGATTTTGAATTGGCGGTGAAAGCTGAAAGACAACAGCAATTGGTACCGTTGTTTCAATATGCTTGGTTCCAACGTGCTTTGTTTGAGGCTTGGGCACAAGTTTTAAATCTGATTTGTTCTGAAGTACCTGATCCTTTAATAGCGACAAACGGGTTTATCCGGTTATTGGATTTGGCTTTTCACGAGAAAAGCGCATTTTGGCAGGTTGAACAAGTGTATTTGCAACACACCGTCTTTTTGGGGCAAAAGTTTATTGCGCGATTTCAGACGCGCAAAATCTTAACCAGCTTACTCCTAGCCCACTTAACCAATCCGCTTGTCAATGAAAGCGTGGTGAACAGTCTGGAACGCACTGAAAAAGCTCATAACAAGGGGAGTTTGCTCCTTCAGAAATTGGGAAAGATTGGGGTAGAGCAATTTCTCAAAGAGTTGGCGGTTTTGGAAACCAAGCATTTCAAGGCGACTTACCGGGTGGATTTTTCACTCAATAGTGAAGAAAGAGAGGCATTGCAAAAAGCCGAAGAAGAACAACAGCGTCACGAATTAGAGGTGAAGGCAGG
>JAYQWI020001466.1:0-4003 GCA_035871815.2 Candidatus Parabeggiatoa communis | reverse complement strand
ATTTATGTTGAACAATGGCCTCATCTAATTTTGCAAATTCATCTAACATCAATAATAATGTTTTTGAACCAATCAATGCTTGCACTTTATCCAACCACCTATCAAAATTTTTATGTGGTTTGTCTTCATTATTGAACTGTGCTGGTGGTAAAGATAGGTTATAATGTCGTCTAGCATATTTTGTCATTTGATATGCTATTTCATCAAAAAATGAACTGATATCTTTGCCAAGAGCAACAGCACCTTGTAAATCAACTAATAAAGCAACAACTGTATTAGGTTCTTTTATTAATCCGCTTAGATTTTTCAGGAGTGAAGTTTTACCAATACGATAAACCCCATAAAGGAAGACTGAACAGTGTACTTGAAATAACAAGTTTTGTAGTTCATCCGCCAAATGATTCCGGCCGACAAAATTCTCTTTTCCGAGATCAAGCGGACTCGCAAAGATATAAGGTGATTCAATAATCAGTTTTGCTTTTTTTATAGCCCATCTTTGATGAACATGCCTTTCTAAATAATCTATTGCTTTCTGAGCTTCCCTAGGATTTTTATTTGTCGTTAATAGAATATGTTCAGATAAGCCCACTAATTTTAACCGTTGATGTTCATCCCAAAAAGCGGCATGATAAGGCAACAGACTAGATTGAATCACATTCCTTTTTTCAATCAGATAAATGAGCGTATGCCAGATAATTAAAAAAGGCCAAAGAATAATACCCCGCCACCAAGAAAATGTTAAACCAAATAAGGCAGACAATACGCCTATCAGCAAAAAAGGAGACATCGTTTTGACTGCAAACCAAAGTGTTGTTTCTTCTTCAAGTATGATTGCTTTGTCATAATATAAATATCCACTGACAAATCCCCATAATAAGGCAATCACTAATGCACTGGCCACGGCACCTGCTGCAATGATATTATTGTCTTTCAACCAACGATGTGTCGTGATATAAGGAATCGCCAAGCAAGCCCCTATAACCGTTCCATACACCAATCCTTTCGCTAATCCGCCAACCATGCCTAGAGCGGTAAAGGCAAGTGATCCGTATGACACCACAAAAGCGCCAACGACAAGATAGAATTTATTTTCTTTGAAGGGACAAGCCATAGCAATCATGGTTATACTGATCAGTGCGAGTATTGCTATCGCAAAATGTGCTGTTTCAGTGAGGCCGACAATGGTCAAAGGAATGCTAACCAAACAGACTGTACCAAATAACCCCACAAAAACGCCAATGGCTACTCCCCCAGCAAAGTGCGTCAAATAAATTTTTTCAGAAGGCAGCGTCATAATAATATTAGCTACCATACCCACTATAAAACACCAGACTGCAATACTAAAATAATTCAATTCTGGTTGATAAAAGATCACCGCACCGAGAATAGCAAAAAATAAACTACCTGCTGCACCAGCCGCAGTACCACTGACTACGCCAAAGGCTAAACTACAAGCGACACTGAATCCAAAACTGCCCGCAATAATAAACGCGCTACTGACCGTTTCGCCATCATGCCATAGCATTAAAAAGAGGCCTATTAAGGCAATAGAAAAAAGAGGTAAAATGAGATAGCCTTGTATAAAAATTCGCCATAAGCTGGTTTCTCGCCATTTTGCCAAAGTGATTTCGCTTAAACAAAAATCAAACTTTAAATCAGGAGCGACACGTTTAACATGATTACGCCAAGCCGAAGGTTTAAAAAATAACCACCCCAGTAATTGAAAACTACCCAAAAATAAATTATCCCATTGCTTGGGAGTGTCAGTATTCATTTCTGGCTCTTTATCAGACCTGATTCAAGCCACTTTTTATTTTATTGATTTCTTTCTCAGCTTCGGGTTGCTAATTCGCCTCTTTTGCTTCAAAACCTCTGTGACAAAGTATTTGTAAAAGATAAGGTTTTAAGTCACTTTGTTTTAAGATAAATTCAACATCATCATCAGAAAAGGGTTTAGGTGAGCTTGCGATTAATTCCTTTGCTTCTTCTTCAGAAAATGCTTTGAGTTCTTCAGTATAACCAAAGATATTAAAAAAAGGTGAATAGGCTCCTATCGTTGATAGTTTTTTGACCAACTCCTGTGGATGTTGATGTGCAGATAAAATAAATCCTAAACATTGTGGCTCTAATTTCGTTGTCACAATAGAACGTAATCCTTCCCAAAAATCATTATCAAACTGATCGGGATGGCGTTCTAAAACTACGCCAATTTCATCCATTAAAATAACAGTCTTTTTTATTAAATGGCCCCCTATAATCCTACCAAAATCAAGCAAGGGATTTTCTTCAGACAAAGATAAATCAAGTTTCTTCGCCTTTTCTAACTTCATGTTTTGTAAAAGGTATTCAAGCAGTCTTTTTGGAGTATGGTACTCGACATCTTGAAAATCAACATAGATAAAACAATACTGTTTTGAATTAGGCAAGTAATCCGTTTTCTGTGTTTTTCTAAAACGCGAGTCATTCGGATTATCAACCACATCCTTCAAATCTCGCAATAAAGAAGTCTTGCCAATACGTTTCTCACCATAAATGGCCGCATTTTGTATAGGAAAATTTTTCCATAAATTAAACAGATTTTCGATGATTTCTGCTCTGCCAAAGAAATGAGCATGGCGTACTGGTTGCCCAATGATAAAAGGATGCTGATTGTTATCAAAGCCTAACTCTTTCAGGCGTTTTTCACGTTCTGTTGGTGTTAAAGACGGTGTCTTTGTTTGGGGCAGATGATTGTTGTCAGCCGTTGGTTTAGAGTCTTCATTGAGAGTGGCAGAAGTCTGTTTCCAGGCATCTTTTATGGCATACCAGATGAAAAGAGCTGTTAAAACAGCTAAAAGCGGTAATAAAAAAGATTCTACATACATTGTTATTATTCACTTTCCTTATTTTGTTGATCAAAGCGAAGAAGTTTCATTTTAACATAAATAGCATATACACCAGTAGCCGTTAAAATACCAAATTGCATAGCACGTACAACTTCATAGTTAATTTCGTTTATAGGCTTTCTATGAATCAGAAGAAAAATAGAAACACTTAAAATAAGTATAATTGCAGGGAATAGTACAAAGTGACTACCCGTTTCCCGCTTAAGAAAATTAGCTTGTCTTAAAAGGAAATAATCTATTGTTAAAGAAGCTATAATTGCAGTGGAAAAAAAGAGTAATGCCCCACTTAGAATTAACTCATCCAAGGCATCTTTAAAATTGACCTTTTGCAAAATAACACTTTCTTCAAAAACAAGCCATGATTGTAGTAAACCAAACAGTAAAGTCAGCAAAAACCATAATAAACTACTACGCAATTCTTTTTTAAAATAAGCCCTTATTATACCACTGATTTTCTTTAGAG
Source organism: Candidatus Parabeggiatoa communis (assembly GCA_035871815.2). Taxonomy (GTDB): domain Bacteria; phylum Pseudomonadota; class Gammaproteobacteria; order Beggiatoales; family Beggiatoaceae; genus Parabeggiatoa; species Parabeggiatoa communis. The sequence continues at coordinate 655 of JAYQWI020001466.1, read as the reverse complement.
AGGCCATTAAATGCCATAAAAAAGAGAGGGACGTTAAAAACATTTTTTTCAAGAGATTCATCATTTAATAAACTTATATTTCGCCAATCACTTTTATCATTATAAAATAAGTTCTGATAAAGCAATTGCAATGAATAGGGTTTCAATTCGTTTAGTTGGGGTAGAGAAACAAAACCCACCTTTTGCATTCTTTTCATTTAACATCAATGCTGGGTTTAGCTTAGCGGCACTGGTTCAGTTAAGTAAAAGATATGACAGCCAATTTAATTTCACTTTTTGATTTTATTCTGATTCATTAATATTTAATAGGTAAATCAATCAGTTCATTTAATACACACAAACTATAATGATATTGAATGGATAAGCATTGGAACATAGTCAATAACAAAATGCAAGCTTTTGATAGCTTTATCAGGGCCTCATCAAAGTCCGATATAAGTTATTGAAGTTATTGATTAAAGAAGGATATACGGAAATTCTTTAAAATAAAAAGGTATAAAAAAACAGTCACTTATAATTTATGCTTCCTATATCGTCGGACTGGACACTAAAATAATCAAAAAGTTAACCTCAACTTTGACGGGGCCCTGAAAGGCCCCTTAATTAATAATGGTTAAATGTTATCCAAACAATGCTATAATAATCTGCTAAGTCT
>JAYQWI020001465.1:0-2397 GCA_035871815.2 Candidatus Parabeggiatoa communis | reverse complement strand
TGCTCACCACCATTTTCACCCCATTCCCATTTGAAGTGTGTATCAGACTCACATCCCTCTATCGTAATTTTCCGATTTGCGATATTAAAAAACTTGGGATTCTTTAAAGCAATCACAGGTACGCTTGTCCCGCCTCTCAAGCCAGTTTTAACATCTAAAATATTCATCCTACCTTTTGGAATGCTGCCACTTGGTGTGATAGTTAGCATTCCCAAATTATCATTGATTATATTCCAACTCACTTCTTTACTTGACAGCTTATGCCAACCCACATAAGCCAATACCTTCTCAGGACATATTGGATTACAAGATACCGGAAACTCGTAAGGCCTTTTAACTTTCAAGTAAACCAATGTGTCAGGGTCTTTATCAAACTGGAAGCGGATATGCGTATAATAAATTGTGTGAGTAATATGTTTCTCAGATACCTCTATGAGAGTGGCCGTTGTATAAGTTGGCTTTTTGTTATACCAAACAATATTCTTATCGTTATTGCCAATACGCGCAATGTAATACCCGGTGGGTATTAGATAAAAATAAGCATAGCCATCTTGACCACTTACAGCCCTTTCGCATTGCTCATAATCCAAAGCAAAATCTTCAATTGGGCAGAGTATTGCTTGGACATTTTGCAGATCGTCTTTTGTGAAAGCATCTCTGATTCTAAAGCGTACAGTTGCACGGATTAAGCCAAGTCCGTCTGCAAACGTCTTTTCACCTGCACCTGCACGAGTAAGGCGATCATCAGACTCTTGCGCTTGATCATTACACCATTCCATAAATGATGCGGACGGCCCTAAATCTTGACTTGGGCAATATTCGTAGTCAAATAACTCTTGAGCAAGAGCGGTTTGACTCATAAACAATAAAAGCAAAGTAAGATATTTCATGCGTAGATTCTTTTAAGTTTTTCCTTAAAGTGACTCAGTTTTTGAGATGTGTTGGGCTTTTCTTTAACCTCAACGAGTTTCCCATGTTCGTGTTGGATTCCTATCTCAGGAAATGAGATTGAATCCAGAATGATAACATCTACAAAACTATTATCTCTCAGTAGTGACATAGTTTGTTCAATACTGGAAGACTCAAGTATCTCACCAATAGGGTCGTATCGACGAACGAAAGAGGCTACAAGCGTTCTAAACGCTCTGTTATTATCAATAATTAAGGTCTTCATTTCAAAGCCTCATTAATCCACCTATCCATAATTTCATCCCTTTCTACTGTCGGTGGATCACTTTTAATTTCTAGATTAGAAATTTTAATATCAGGCGCATGCTTAACCGTTATCTTTAAATCAACGGCGTGATATTTAATTCCTTCTGGCAATTCTGATTTAGTAACGTAATCAAGCTTGTGATGTTCAATATCACCTGTCAGATTTTCCGATGCCAGTTTGCCTGATATTAACAGCCTATCTGATTTAGTAACTGAATCAAGGGCTGAGATTAATTTTGCACTCTCTACCTCCTTTTTTTGAAGATGAATGATAGTTGTTAATTCAGGCTCGCCTTTTTTCAAAACGGTTGATGAGACAAACCAGTCCTCAGTAGTTGCACTACTAACGGTGACTGTTTGGCCTTCTAAATTTAAAATATAGAAGGCGCTGGAGCTTTTTACATCAACCACATAATATTTGCCGTCAATGCGTTTTAAATCATCATTGCTTGTCCCTTCAATGTCGATATACCAGGCGTGTGATCCTTTATAACGTTGATATTCTTGGATAGCCAATTGAATATCAGCCAGAGCGTACCGAATAATCCCACCCGCCCCCTGCTCGCTTTGGGCCGCAAAAAATAAGGGCACAGCTATTAAGAACATGACTACACCCCACCACCACTCGCCAATGCTCATTACTTCACATCTGAAATTAGGATTCTTCCAAGCAACGCAACGATAGCGGCGTGATGGGTACCAAAAGAACACACCCGTTTTTGTTAACATGTCAGCGCAGCTATGAGAGAACCAGCCCGCTGCTATGGCTATGACTATATCTATACTCAAATAGCTATAAGTGACTAAGACATATAAAATAAACCAAACGATGGCTTGCGGTATGAAAGCATGAGTAATTGACCTGTGGCCAAAATGCTGATGAATCCATTCACTTACATTTGGAATCAACCTACCGGGTATGCTTACTCTCGTATCAAAGTCTGGAATGAAAGAGGCGAGCATAGCCACGAAAGCCCCTATTGGTGAAGCCGGTGATGCCCAGAATATGCAACTGGCTAGGTAGAAAGTTTGAGAAAAGGTTATGTGAGTTGGAGTTATCATTCAAATACTTCTCTTATATCAAGTATCAAATCCTCGCGAACTATTTCCACATAAATTTTATCTACTTCTGTAAAACTAAACAGGAGAATTTCATATTCAGCATTGGTATTACAAGTAATT
>JAYQWI020001464.1:0-6412 GCA_035871815.2 Candidatus Parabeggiatoa communis | reverse complement strand
AATGCCTTCAACCTTGGCTTTTCCACCTAAGATGCCTTCAACACCCACTTCACGTGCCACGCGAATCACTTCGGAGGAAAAGCTGTTTAACTGTTCCACCATGGTATTGATGGTTTTTTTCAGTTCTAAAATCTCACCTTTGGCATCGACGGTGATTTTCTTGGAGAGATCGCCTTTGGCAACGGCGGTTGTCACTTCGGCAATGTTACGCACCTGATTAGTCAGGTTAGAAGCCATCAAGTTCACGTTGTCAGTCAAATCTTTCCACGTACCCGCTACGCCTTTGATGTCAGCTTGTCCACCTAATACGCCGTCAGTACCCACTTCTTTGGCGACGCGAGTGACTTCGCTGGCAAAGCGGTTTAACTGATCGACCATGATATTGACCGTGCTTTTCAGCTCTAAAATCTCGCCTTTGGCATCTACGGTAATTTTCTTGGACAAATCGCCTTGGGCAACTGCCACAGTGACTTCAGCAATATTGCGTACTTGCGTCGTCAAGTTTGAGGCCATCAAATTGACATTGTTGGTCAATTCTTTCCAAATGCCCGCCACATCTTTGACTTCCGCTTGTCCACCCAGCACACCGTCCGTTCCCACTTCTTTAGCAACGCGGGTGACTTCGTTGGCAAAACTATTTAACTGACCCACCATGGTGTTAATCGTTTTTTTCAAATCCAGTATTTCACCTTCAGCCTCGACGGTGATTTGCTCGCTGAGATCGCCTTGTGCCACCGCTTTGGTGACATCAGCGATATTTCTCACCTGAGCCGTCAGACTGCCCGCCATAGCGTTGACATTATTGCTCAGTTCTTTCCAAGTGCCCGCAACACCCGGCACATTAGCTTGTCCTCCTAACTTGCCTTCCGTGCCAACCTCTTTCGCGACACGAGACACTTCTGATGAAAACGTTCTGAGGCTGTCAACCGTAGCATTATAAGAATCCGCAATCTTGCCAAACAGATCATCACTTTGTTTGGAAAGGCTTTTGGTGAGATCGCCCTGTCTAATCGCTTCTAGCGCATCTAACAGTTTTTCGAGTTGTTTTTCCACATCATGGTTGATAACCTCTGCGTTATGTCTTTGCTCAGGGAAATGACTGTCTTCTTCCACCGTGTCAAACAAAGCTTTTTTCCCTGCTTGTCGGTTCAGTTCCGGCATTATTAGTTCTCCTATCAAGTTGTTAGGTATCTTTCTGTCAGAAAGGAAAATTCACAAATCTCCCCTAAGCCTACGGGGGGGGGATAGCAAATTGAGTTCTGTCGTTATTTGTTGATAAATCTTGACTATCTCAGAGTCAGGGGCACAATGAACAATAGGCAGACCTTTTATCTGGGATTTAACCACCTCATAAGAATAAGGTAGCCGATATATCTTGACATCTGTAACGCCATTTTTTTCCCAGAATGCGGTGATGTCAGCTTCATATAAATAATTCAAGACGGGCACGCTTTCTTCAGGTGTTTCCCAGAGCTTTGCCATGCTTTTGAATGGGTTTTTTGAAGATTTCCGAGGAGAACGTGGCAATTCCTCTCGTAACAAAACCGCCATTAAGTGAATAGGTACATGATAAGCCTCCGCCAATTGATTGAGAAAAACGTTAAAGGTTTCCAGTGATTCATAAGCGAATACGCCAGAATCCATAGGGATAATAAGGTGCCCGGCTGCGGCAATAATGGTATTCACGATCAATGAGGTATGTCCGGACGGCGCATCAATGAGAATCACGTCAAAATGGTGAGCTATTTTGGCAAGGTGGTTTTTTAACCGGTGAGCATGACTGGTAGATTGGCCGAAACGGATATCAATCACCAGTAAGTCTATTGCCGATGGCACAATGTATATCCCTGATTCTGTTTCAAAAATACACTCACTAATCGCCTTTTCTTCCATCAGCACTTGATAAACAGAACTTTTTTGATTTTGGCTAAGCCCTAAACTGCTTGTCGCACTGCCCTGTGGATCCATATCGACGACGAGGACTTTTTTCTGTTGTTTCACCAAACAACCGGCAATATTAACACAGGCGGTGGTTTTGCCCGTGCCCCCTTTCTGATGAACAAATGCAATTGTTTTCATACAGCAAAATCCATAGTTTTTTCAGCGTCAAGTGCGATCAGTAACTTATCCTTGAGCTTGTAAGCACCACGAATAAAGTCACGCTGCCTTCCTAAAAGTGTAGGCGGTGCTGCTTCAAAAGCACTGTCGTCCACTTCCAAAACATCTCCAATGTCGTCCACCAAAAAACTGACCGCACCCTCATCACTACGCATGACGACATTCACAGGCAAATGGTCAGCGGGCCGTTCCTCAAATGCTAAGCGTCGCCTTAAATCAATCGCAATGACAATTTGACCGCGTAGATTGATGAGGCCACAAATTTCAGGTGGTGCCAGTGGCACACGGGTCATGGTTTGATAACGGATAACTTCTTGAACTTTATCAACTTCTACACCAAAAAATAGGTTGTTGACAAAAAATGTGCAATATTGTTGGGAGTGATTCATATAAAAGTACAACGATTTAGTACAACGGATTGACGGAATAAACGGATTTTTTCACTTGGTAATGGGTAATGTCATATCAGCAGGAGTACAAGGCGAACCTGGTACGAAACTGGGCGATTCTTTCTCAGGAGTACAAGGCGAACCTGGTACGAAACCGGGCGATTCTTTCTCAGGAGCACAAGGCGAACCTTGTACGAAACAATTTGAGATTCTCAGGAGTACAAGGCGAACCTTGTACGAAAAAACAGCGTGATGATTGAAATGTGATATTGTTAAGTTAAGTAGCTGATTTTAAAATTGTTTTTCGTTCTCGCGCGCCTGCGTGGGAACCATCAATAACTTACGGGTATCAAGGACACTTATGTATAACGATGAGGGCTTCTGCGTGAGAACCAGAAACCAACATATATCATTTCGGCTGGGAACGTATATTTTACTCATCCCCTTCTCCCAATTCTGATGTCAGTGGCACCACGAGTTCATCTGCATGAGCCGTATAAGGTGACAGTTCGTTCACTAAGTCAGCTTCCGAAAACGGGTTTATGACGTTTTTCTTAAAACCACTTAGCCGCTTGATCGTCATACCTTCTGTTGTTACTTGCACCAAAACGGGTGTTTCCGGTTCAAAAAGGGCCAATTCACCCAGTGGCTTGCTAATACGCAAACCCAAGCAATCACCCCACTTCTGTATGGTCATTTTTTCTTTAGCGAGGATCATTTTTACACCTCAATACGTTTGTTTAACTTCACTCAAAAAAATTCTATTTCTAAAAGAGAACGGCTTTCTCGCAATGGAACTCGTTATTGTCCTTATGGTGCCGATGCTTCAAAAAAACGCGGCAAAGCCGTTTGAAGAATATTTTTCAGATCCAACAATTCAGTGACTTCTCCTTGTATGATGGTAGAGTACAATACGCCACGTCGGGAAGTTATACTTTCAATTGTGATACTTTCTTCAACAATATCAAGGATGCGAGGTACAACGAGTCCGACACTGCGATTGTTGTTTGAATGAACAACGACTTGTAGCATTTCATTGTTGTTTAAATTCGTCGAAGTGCCGTCAAGTAAGTCGGCAAGATAAATTAAAGGCAAGATTTTTCCACGATACTGGATAACATGCTGATTGCCAGAATATTCTATTTGGGTGCGAGGGAATTTTTCTAGGCGCGTCACCAATGAGAGTGGAATAGCCATGCGCCCTTGTTCAGAAATTTTAAAGAGCAATAACATTTCAGTCTCCAAGGTTTCCTGAGCTTGGGTTGCTGTCACCGACTTAAGCGACGTTTTCTCGGCAGTTGCCTTGCTACCCAATTGCGCTTGTCTCACGTTTTCAGCTACCAAGAGGGCATGCTGACTCAGTGCCATGATATCCAAAATTAATGCAACATGCCCATCGCCTAAAATGGTTGCCCCTGCATATAACATCAAACTTTTTAACTGTTTACCCAGTGGCTTGACAACGATTTCTTGCGTATCGTTGACTTCATCTACCACTAACCCAAAATGGCTTTCTGCCTGTAAAACGATGATATTAATAGATTTTTCTTCAATAACGGGCGAATTATTGGCCGAACCATTGTCATTTAATTTCAGTTCAGAATTGAGATAAACCAAAGGCAATAATTTACCTCGCAAGCGATAAACGGGGGCATTGTGAATCCATTCAATTTTGTTTTGGATTTCCTTACCTTTCAAGCGGACTAATTCGACCAAGTTCACCTGTGGAATGGCAAAACTATCGCCACACGTTTTAACAATTAAGGCTGGTACAATAGCAAGGGTTAATGGCAATTTGAATTTAAAATTCGTTCCCTCGCCCGGCCTACTTTGGATATCAATCATGCCACCGATTTTATCCATATTGGTTTTAACAACATCCAATCCCACGCCGCGCCCCGAAATATCACTGACTTTCTTAGCCGTCGAAAAACCGGGCAAAAAAACCAACTCAAACAATTCTCTTTCACTCATCTGTTTGGCTTGTGCCGGGGTGATGAAACCTAGCTGCAAAGCCTTTTCCCGCAGGTGTTCAGGATTAAAGCCAACACCATCGTCAGAAATTTCAATATTGACTTTGCCACTTTCATGAAAGGCTCGCAAAAACAAATGTCCCTCAGCGGGTTTGCCTTTGGCGATACGTTCCTGTGGAGACTCGATCCCGTGATCAATCGCATTACGTACCAAGTGCGTCAAGGGATCGCTAATGGTTTCAATCAGCGTTTTGTCTAATTCGGTATCCTCGCCTTCCATTTGAAAAAGAACCTTTTTTCCACAGGCGATGCTTAAATCGCGCACGAGGCGGGGAAATTTAGTCCATAATTTTTTAATGGGCTGCATGCGCGTCTTCATAATCCCTTCTTGCAGCTCGCTGGTGATAATATTTAATCGTTGAGATGCGCCGACTAATCCGGTATGTTCTTGTTTTGAGGTTAATTGCAAAATTTGATTACGCGTTAAAACCAGTTCGCCAACCAAATTCATTAATTTATCAAGTTGTTTGACATTGACTCGGATGAGACTATCTGAAACCCTTCCTTTTTCAAAGTGAATAGCCTCTTGGGTATTAGGCTGTTCGTCAAAAATCATCGCTTTTTCAAAGGAGGATTCACAGGGGGTTTCAAAGGAGGATTCACAGGGGGGGGCATTTTCAATAAAAAGGGGAGCCGCTTTTTGGGTATCAGGCGATTCGTCAGGAATCAGCCCTAGCTCCTCTTTTTCAAAAGGGGGGGCAGCTTTTTCAACCGGGGAGACGGCCTCAACATTTTCCCCTGGAGCAACAGCTTCGACTTTTTCAACCGGGGAAATAACGTCATCCGCGTTTTCAAAGGCCGTTACCGGCATACCAGCGGTTTCATTTTGAGAAGGCTCTGCTAATGCGCCATTTTCATTAACGGATGACACTGACCCGTCATAATTGTCCGCCTTTTCATCGGGTGTTAAAGCGGCAACTTTTTCTGAAGGAACGATTTGAGGAGCCAACGGGGAGAGCGGTTTACCCTCTTTCAGTTGATTTAAATGTGCTTTGAGCTCAGGATAGGTTTGTTCCCCTTGCTCACCGGTGGTTTCTATTTGCTGAAGTATCTGTCGCACGGCATCTAGCACATTTAATAATGCCGTAATGATATGAGTATTGATAGGGATTTCTCCCTCTCTTACCCGGCTCAACAAATTTTCCCTGGCATGAACGATATTCCCCAGTTTTGAAAAACCAAAAAATCCACAATCGCCCTTAATCGTATGAAAGGCCCGGAAAATTTGCCCCAAGAGTTTTTCATCAGTCGGGGTTTTCTCCAAGTCAACTAAGTCACGATCCAATTGTTCTAAATCTTCGTAGACTTGCGTTAAAAATTCTTTGACATCATCGTCTAATTCAGCCATCGTCTTGTGATTCCATAAGAGCGTGTTGAAAAAACAATCATAAATTTTTTTTATTATGTCACAAAAATAGCTTAGCCACGTTTTTGACATAACCCGTTGTTTTAACATTTTACCATTATTTATAATTAACAATTCCTTCGTCAATAGCGAATAAGGAATGGCTAATAGCTAATAGTGAATGGCGACATAAACAAATCTAAAAACAATTAACTTGGCAATGCCACATTTAAGTTTTTTTGTAGAATGGCTTACCACGTATCCGTTTTCTCTAACTCATTGTCGTTAAGTACAACAGTTCAGGGAATTGAACGGATTGGTTGTGAGGTGTTTTGAAGGGTAGAGACGCGATGCCTCGCGTCTCAGAAATTTGCTTCTATGACGGGTCGATTTTGCCACGGAAAAACACGGAAAAACACGGAAAAATTCCGTGCATTGAAGTGTCATTCCGTGGCTTTTAATCATCCCAATTTGATTTTTAAGAGAATAGTTTTTTGGGGCCAAGAACGATCTATAGTACAACGGAT
>JAYQWI020001463.1:0-6605 GCA_035871815.2 Candidatus Parabeggiatoa communis | reverse complement strand
GTTTCAGATTGGGGTTCTACCCCACCAACGGCGCAGAAGACAGCACAAGCGCCATCAAGGACGCGCAGAGAGCGTTCAACTTCAATAGTGAAATCAACGTGGCCTGGTGTATCAATGATATTGATGCGGTGCTCATCATACTGCTGCCCCATTCCATTCCAGAAACAGGTTGTTGCTGCAGAAGTAATGGTGATACCGCGCTCTTGCTCTTGCGCCATCCAATCCATTACTGCATTACCATCATGCACTTCGCCAATTTTGTGCGAAATGCCTGTATAATACAGAATACGCTCTGTTGTTGTTGTTTTGCCCGCATCAATGTGCGCCATAATACCGATATTACGATAGCGCTCAATGGGTGTCTTACGTGGTGCTGGTGCCGCCATGATTTAGTTAAAAGTTTAAGTTAAAAATTAAAGTGGTCAAATAATAGGTTTAAGTCTCACCAGCGAAAATGTGAAAAGGCTTTATTAGCCTCCGCCATACGATGTACCTCTTCACGTTTTTTTATCGCAGTCCCCTTATTTTCATAAGCATCAAGAATTTCACCTGCTAAACGGAGCCCCATAGACTTTTCACCCCGCTTACGTGCAGATTCTACTAGCCAGCGCATCGCCAAAGTTGTTCGACGAGCGGGACGAACTTCTATAGGTACTTGATAAGTTGAACCACCTACACGCCGAGATTTGACTTCCACAACTGGACGGACATTGTCCAATGCTTTGCCAAAAATTTCCAAAGCTTCACCCTTTAGTTTTTCAACAACGCGATCTAATGCACCATAAACAATGCGTTCAGATACTGACTTTTTACCATTTCTCATCACAATATTGATGAATTTAGCTACTGTCTCATCTTCATATTTAGGCTCAGGCAAAATAGCACGTTTCGCTATAACTCTTCTTCTTGGCATCTAGGTCTCTCAATGATGTAATTATTTAGATTGTGACTTGAATCGCTCTCCAGTCTATTACTCATAAATCTATATATATAATATTTACTTTTGTATTATTAAGACTTAGGGCGTTTCGCGCCATATTTAGAACGTCCTTGACGTCTTGTGTTAACGCCAGAAGTGTCTAGGGAACCGCGCACGGTATGATAACGTACCCCAGGTAAATCTTTAACACGACCACCACGAATCAACACCACAGAGTGTTCTTGCAAGTTATGCCCTTCACCACCAATATAAGTGGTCACTTCCATACTATTCGTGAGCCGCACACGCGCGACTTTACGCATAGCTGAATTAGGTTTTTTTGGAGTTGTGGTATACACACGGGTACACACACCACGTTTTTGTGGGCAGCTTTCTAGTGCCGGTGTGGTACTTTTACTTTTTTTGCGCTTACGCGGTTTACGCACTAATTGATTGATTGTTGCCATAATTGTTCAAAATTCTGTGGGATTTGTGAATGTTATTACTGAATAGTCAATTCACAATTTCCTTCTCAATAACAAAAGAAAGCCGGTATCCTATAAAAAGATACCAGCCTCTAACTATAATTAAAGGGCGCAAAATTCTAGTTAATAGAAATTCGCTTTGTCAAGTTTTGGGAGAAAATAAAATATGGCGCGCCCGGAGAGATTCGAACTCCCGACCCCCTAGTTCGTAGCCAGGTACTCTATCCAAACTGAGCTACGGGCGCTTAATGAAAACCGTAATTATATATAAGTGGCGGAGAGAGAGGGATTTGAACCCTCGATGGGGGATTAGCCCATACTCCCTTAGCAGGGGAGCGCCTTAAGCCGCTCGGCCATCTCTCCAAAGAATGTTATCGGGAATGAGTCTGAACTTTGTGAGATGCGCATTATATACATAATGAAAAAAAAAAACAAACTATTTTTTTTATTCTTGTTATTCTCAACAGAATAAACTGAAATTTTAAACTTATAAAATTAATTAATTCAATATATTATACAATAATAGGTCCCTATAACCCTTTTCTATATCTCGTTATATAAATACTATAATTTTAACAAAGAATGATATTTTACGAATCGTATCTTAAAAATGAGTTATTTGCTATTACTTAATTAACAAAGCTGAATTGACTAATCTTGATATTAAAATCTGTACAGATTTAAAGGGTAGTATTTTAGAAATCTGTAGGTGTCTTGAAACGATTTAATAAAACAACTGAGTTTGTATTTTATTAATTAAACTCTCTAGCCTGTATTTAAGATTGCAATAAATTGGATTTAAGAATTCTAATTGTTAATTTTTATTATGCAACGACAAGTGTGCCATTTGCGAATTGCTTTACAAAAATAAGGTCAATATGCCAGTATAACCATACAGTCTTTGGTAATAAATTTCACCATTGGCAAAAAAACCAACTAGCGGAAAGTCTCCTAAAATCTTCTGAATGGTTTTGAGTTCTGCTGAGTCTTTGCCAAATAAATTTTCTCCACGTCCCATACAAGAATAATACACCCCTCCTTTAGGTACTTTTCCTTTTAAGCTACCTTTTATTTTTTCAAGCATTTTCACTAAATCTTCATAAGCGGTTTTTGTTTCACGGCGAGTAAACATAATTGACATGCCTGGGTTCACAATATCACCTATCGCCAGCAATTTGTGATCAGGATCGATGCCAATCAGGTTTCTGACCATATAATCACCTGTGTCTGAACCTCGAATGGGTAACGCCGCAAAGATTAAACCAGCAACTTTATTAAGGTCTTGTGCTAATTCTTTTCCAATATCTTCCTTAAACACATCAAGGGCCGGGCGATCATCAATACGGATAATGATATTGTTACTTGACTCCGTTATTTGGTGACGTGGCCCTATTGCTGAGCATCCTTGAGTCAAACGAGTGGAAACGGCAACATGACTTCCAAATAAAACCCCCGATAATCCCCCCTTAACAACCGTATTAGCAATTTGCAAATATTGACGACGCGAACTGGTTAACCCACCCACTAAAAATCCGTCACCCAAGCGTTCACTCATTTGAAAAACTAATTGAGCTATGTGGTTGTTACGCGGATCGCCGTGGACAATAGCGAACATTGCTTTATTGCTATCATTCCACGATTGGTGAGTATGGGAAAAGACTTCAACATTTTCAGTAAGATTAGTGAAAACTGAGAATGACTCTTCTGGAAAGTGCCCGATCATAACCGCTATAGCGGGCACATCAAAATATTCCTTGGCACAACTACAAATACCTATACCTACGCTGCCTACCCAATGTGAAACTGATGTGTGTTCTTTAAAATACTCAAGAATATCAGGGAGATTAGCCGCCAATAAATCGGTTGTGTATAAGAACCCTAAATTAGCAGAAGCCGTCAAATGACCCATTTGATTTAAACAGGCTTGTGCGGCTTCCTGCCACTGTGAAGCACTTGCATGACCAAATTTGAAACGGTCCATATTTATTATTTGTGAATTATGAATTGTAAATTGTGTTGATTTTAGAAGTTTTTGTCTGCAAAAACTTACATTGTAAGTCATACGAATTTGTTGGTATTCGTACCCATTTTAGTTTGTTGCTCGGAGTACAGACTTGGTTGTGAGCTTCGCTCAATTAATTTGGTTCACAGCTCACTATATATTAAATGAACTTGCAAACTAAAGTTTGCACTCCGACCTTTATACTATTAGATTAAAGGCATTTTGCACGAGGCCTACACTTCAAGTAATAATGTACGTCTATTAATAACTTAAGTGAGTATTCTTTTACGATTGACTAGAAGCCTGAAACCTAAAACCATCACCAATGCAAATTTTCGGTTTTTTTCTCAACGCCTTCTTTTTGTACCGGCATTAAATCAGTCTTACTGACACCAAGAGCTAACGCGCTGGCACTCGCAATATAAATTGAAGAGTACGTGCCGATAATGACACCTAAAAGTAAGGCTGTCGAAAAGCCGTGTATCAATTCGCCACCGACTACAAACAACACAATCAATACTAGGGCGGTTGTCACCGAAGTCATTATGGTACGGCCTAGCATTTGATTGATAGAACTATTCATAACAGCAATCGACGATTGTTTTCGCATCTTAACGAAATTTTCTCGAATTCGATCAAATACAACGATGGTGTCATTCAGTGAGTAACCAATTACTGCTAACACCGCGGCTAACACGGTTAAATCAAATTCTAATCCAAATAGCGAAAAGAAACCGACGACAATGAGCGTGTCATGTATTAATGCCGCTATGGCACCTAGCGCAAAACGATATTCAAAACGAAACGCGACATAAATCAATATACCAAACAAAGTATAAAGAACAGCGAGTCCGCCTTTTTCAACCAATTCCCCCCCGATTTGTGGCCCGACATATTCCACGCGACGCATCACAACCTCATTACCCTCTTCACCGCTTTTTTGTAAGAGGCGCAAAATTTGACTACTCAAGGGATCATCTTTTGATTCCTCATGTATACCTAAACGAATAGAGACATCCTTAGTGCTAAAGTGTTGTACTACAGCATCTGAAAACCCATTCTCATGTAAAGTAGCTCGAATCTTGTCAAGTTCCACTGATTGCTTATAGCCTACCTCCACCAGTGTGCCTCCGGTAAAATCAATACCAAAAACTAACCCTTGAGTGAATAAAGAGGCTAAAGAAACAACGATTAATAAAGTAGAAACCGCCACAGCTATATGGCGTTTACCCATAAAATCAATTTTATAATCAAATCGGTTTAAAAACATATTATTACAGTTGTTCAGTTATTTTTTTAAAGCGAACTGGCTAATGGCAAATAGCGAATGAAGAAAATGAGGGCATTAATTAGCATGGGGCTTGCCACCCCATCCTAAAAGAACAAAACCCTATGGGTTTAAACCCTCTCGCTCTGACGGGTTTAAGTCAAATTTTGTATTAACTACATTACACCATTAACCATTAACCACTAACCGTTAAACCGGCAGTTTTTCAAGTTTTCTGCTACCGTAGAAAAAGTTAATCACACCACGACTGACCATAATGGCCGTAAACATCGAGGTAATGATGCCTAAAGACAGCGTGATAGCAAAGCCCTTAATCGGGCCTGTACCAAACCCAAATAACATCAAAGCCGCAATTAAAGTGGTGATATTCGCGTCAAATATTGTGATAAAGGCTTTTTCATAGCCGGTATAGATACTATTTTGTGGACTGTTTTTATTGGCAATTTCTTCACGTATTTTTTCAAAAATCAACACGTTAGCATCAACGGCCATACCCAAAGTCAAAACAATACCCGCCATGCCTGGTAAGGTGAGAGTGGCTTGCAGCAGTGACAGTAAAGCTACCAAAATAATGACATTCATCAACAAGGCCAGGTTCGCTATCATGCCAAATGTTTTATAGCGCATCCACATAAATAGCATCACCAAGAGAAAACCGAGCATGATAGAGATTAAACCTTGATTGATGTTTTCTTTACCTAAGCTAGGCCCGATTGTCCGCTCTTCAATGATTTCCATCGGCGCTTTAAGGGCACCCGCCCGCAACAACAATGCGAGATTATTCGCTTCACTAGAAGTGAGGCCCGTAATCTGAAAGCGGCTACTAAATTCTTCTTGTATCGTAGCCACATTAATCACTTCCTCGATTTTTTCACGAAGAGTGACTTCTTTACCGTCTACGAGTGTCGTCTCTATCTTGTACTCAATGAAAACAACAGCCATGGGCTTGCCTACATTTTTCCGAGTCGTCTGAAGCATACTTCTCGCGCCCTTACTGTCCAAACGGACTGTCGCTGCCGGGCGGCCTGATCGTTGATCAATGGTTGCAGCCGAATCAATAATTTGATCACCCGTGACGATAATGCGGCGTTTAAGCATAACAGACGGCCCATCACGTCGTTTATACAAACGTCCCCCATATTGATCATCTTCAGCAGCCAGCATCCGAAATTCTAACGTCGCCGTTGCGCCTAAAATTTCTTTAGCACGAGCCGTATCCTGTACGCCAGGTAATTGAACAACAATACGCTCATCACCTTGCCGTTGAATAATCGGCTCCGACACACCTAACTCATTAACCCGATTACGCAAAGTCGTGATATTTTGTTCCAAGGCCTTTTGGCGACGTTCTTTGAGAGCCGGTTCACTGAAAGCCAGATGCAAACGAAATTCATCCACACCCTCTTCTTCAGTAATCACCAAATCAGTGTATCGTCTTTCAACGAGTTTTTCCGCTTCATCGCGTGTCTCACTGAGCGCAAAAGTAACATGAATGCCTCCCCTTTCATCAATCACGCGATTAATGCCTTTATAACGCAGTTTCTTCTCGCGCAGTAAAGTACGCAATTCATTGATATAGGCCTCCTCATCTTGACGAATAGCCGTTTCCATATCCACTTGCATTAAAAAATGCACCCCACCGCGCAAGTCTAAGCCCAAATACATCGCCTGACCGCCAATGGCCCTAAGCCAATCCGGGGTAGCCGATGCCAGATTTTGTGCCACCACATACTTAGGTAGCGCATTTTTCAGTATAGAATAGGCCTTCCCTTGCGTATCGAGGTTTTTAAAACGCACCAATAATTGCTTAGGGGTTCTATCGATACGGATAAAATCAATATTAACTTCTTTGAGTTTAGCCTCGACAATGTCTTGCACAGCCTGATCAATTTTCATATTCCGAGCATAAGC
>JAYQWI020001462.1:0-7843 GCA_035871815.2 Candidatus Parabeggiatoa communis | reverse complement strand
AATAACATCACGGAACAATTACCGGCCTTATCGGCTACTGATAATGATGGCCTCGTTTCAGCTTATCAGATACAAACCCTTCCTGCTGAAAGTGAGGGTATCGTGTATTTAGGTGATCCTGCCAAGGGCGGCAAACCGCTTAGCGTGGGAGAAATACTCACACCGGTCAAAGCCGCAGAACTGTTCTTTAAACCCAATACCGGTTTTAGCGGCCAAAGCAGCTTCACCTATACTGCGACTGATAATCACGATGCCGTCAGTAATACGGCCACGGTTACTCTGCCGGTTAGCGCACCCCCTAACAATCCCCCCCTCGCCAATGATGATGGTGTCACTACCGACCCGAATACACTGGTTAGCATTTCTGTTTTAACAGATGATTCTGATCCAGACGGTAATTTGGATGTCAGCAGCGTGACGATTACCACGCCGCCTGCCCAAGGGGAAGTTGTTGTCAACCCTGATGGCACAGTGAACTATACACCCAAATCCGGTTTTACAACCGGTACTGATAGTTTCATTTACACAGTCTGTGATACGGGTACACCCAAATTGTGCGACACCGCAGAAGTCACTGTCACCGTAACCACTCAAAATCCACCTATTGCCGATAACAAAACGGCACCCAGTACGCTTAACACTCAAACCGTGAAAGTGCCTACCTTATCGGCCACTGATGATGGCAAAGTCATGTCCTATACAATTGCGACTTTGCCTTTACCAGAACACGGTGTTTTATATTTAGACTCGCCTGATGAAGGGGGCACACCCATAACTAAAGGACAAGAACTGACTTTAGAGCAAATAGACAAACTGTTTTTCAAACCAAACAGCAGCTTTATGGGAGGCGATGCCAGTTTCACCTATACCGCTAGCGATAATCTGGCGGCCGTGAGTAGTCCAGCCTTGGTCACCATACCCGTCACTGTCCCAGTTAATACGCGGCCGATAGCCAATGATGATAAGGCGAACACCGATCCAGAGACCCCTATCACGATTGCGATATTGAATAACGATAGTGATCCAGAAGGCGCTCTCGACACGAGCAGCGTCACCCTTACCCAATCACCGTCTAATGGTAGCGTTACGCTTTCTCCTGAAGGTGAGGCGATTTATACGCCAAAGGCGGGTTTCACCACGGGTACTGATCTCTTCACTTACCAAGTTTGTGATAGTGGTATACCCCAGCAATGTGATACCGCCGTTGTCACAGTAACGGTTCCCGTGTCAGCTAACAAGCCACCTGTTACTGAAAATAAAACCGTTCCGACCATACCTAATAACACCACGGTATCTTTACCTGCCCTATCGGGCACCGATACCGATGGGACAGTCATTGCTTACACCATTGCAACCATACCGCCTGAAAGCCAAGGTCTCTTATACTTAGGTAATCCCGCTGAAGGGGGGGCTCTGATCAAAGCTGGGCAATCATTAACTCCAGACGAGATTGATAATCTCTATTTCCAACCTAACGAGAATTTTACGGGTCAAGCTACTTTCACTTACAGCGCGATAGACAATCAAAATGCGGAAAGCAATGCCGCCTTGGTTACCCTGCCCGTTGAGGCTGCTAAAGCTGACAACCAACCGCCTGTTGCCACTGAAGACAGGGGCAGTACTCAGCCTGAAACAGCTATCACTATGGCGATTTTAAAGAACGATAGCGATCCGGAAGGTAATCTCGATCCCTCAAGCGTGACGATAACCACATCGCCTAGCAATGGCAACGTCACGATCAACCCTGATGGTACCGTAATCTATACACCGAATCCCAGCTTCACAACGGGTAATGACACCTTTATCTATGAAGTTTGTGATACGGGTAATCCGCTTGAATGCGATTCAGCAGTGGTAATAGTTACCGTGCCGACATCCACCGATCAACCCCCGGTTGCTGAAAACCAAAAGGTGCCCACAATCACCAATGACAGCACAGCACAAATACCCAGCTTATCAGCGACTGATGATAACAGCATCACTTCCTATAGTATCGCAACGGTACCCCTGGAAAATCAAGGTGTGCTCTATTTAGCTGATCCAGAAGCTGGTGGTACACCGATTAGCATTGGTCAAGTGCTGACAGCTGAACAAATCAAGACGCTCTTTTTCAAGCCCAAACCCGATTTTATCGGCAATGCCACTTTCACTTATACGGCTACTGATAATCTTGGCAATGTGAGTAGTCCTGCCTTGGTCACGATTCCGGTCAC
This sequence comes from Candidatus Parabeggiatoa communis, assembly GCA_035871815.2. GTDB lineage: Bacteria > Pseudomonadota > Gammaproteobacteria > Beggiatoales > Beggiatoaceae > Parabeggiatoa > Parabeggiatoa communis. Next base: position 5,630 of record JAYQWI020001462.1, on the reverse strand, counting down.
TGGGCCTAGTAACAGTCCACCCATTGCCAATGACACCCGCGCCAGTACCGAACCTGATACCCCGGTCACCCTTGCCATCTTAAAAAATGACAGTGATCCCAACGGTAATCTCGATGCCGCCAGTGTGACCATTATCACGCCGCCGGCTAATGGCGAAGTCACCGTCAACTTAGATGGGACAATCACCTATACGCCGAATTCTAGTTTTATTCAAGGCCAGGACAGCTTCACTTATCAAGTGTGTGATAGCGCGACTCCCCCATTATGTGATAGCGCGACGGTTGAAGTTACTGTGCCGACACCCACTGAAACGCCTATAGAAGGCAATTTGATTGTTCATTTGTCAGGAAACGGTCAAGTCAGCAGCCATCCAGAAGCTATCAACTGTCAAACCGTTGATGCTCCTTGTAGTCACACTTTCCCAATCAATACCGATGTGACATTGAAAGCCATACCGGATACCGATTGGGTATTTGAAGGTTGGCGCGGTCATTGTGACGAATTGGGTCAAGTCACCATAGATGCCATTAAACAATGTGAAGCTGTTTTTATGCCCAGCCATCTTGCTCAGTTGAATTTAAAAGTCTCAAGAAAAGGCGAAGGCACCATCAAAAGCCAACCCTCTGGGATTAACTGTGGTTCCGATTGCAGCGAAAAATTCGCCACTGGTTCTGAAATAGAGTTGACTGCTGTACCCGAACCCGGCTTTGCTTTTACAGAATGGAGTGGTGATTGTAGCGGCACAAACAAAACGGTCACCGTCACACTGGGCACAGAAGTCAGCTGTCAAGCTCAATTTTCTCCAGATGAAGATACGGATGGTGTGGCAACCACGATAGAAGATGGGGCTCCCAATGAGGGCGATGGTAACAATGATGGCATACCTGACAGTGAACAAAATCATGTGGTTTCGATACGCACACCTGATGGCAAGTATGTCACCATTGAAGAGAAAAACGGTTGTCCTATCAACAATGTACAACTCAATGAGCAAAACTTACCCGCTGATGGCGAGAACTTGACTGCTCCCCCCTTTGACTTTGACATCGCTTGTCCAGAAGCCGAGATCGTCACTTACTACCACGGTGTCGATGATTTAAATAACCAACAACATCGTCAATATGTCCCGACCACGCCTGGTGATCCCTCAACCGCCCAATGGCAAGATTTACCAACAAAATTATCTACCACCACGATTGCTGGGAAAACCGTTCCCACCGCGACTTTTACCTTAAAAGATGGCGAATTAGGGGACAGTTCCTCGGCCGATGGCACGATTCAACATACCAGTGCTGTGGCCATCACACCCGATACCGTGCAATGGTCAGTGTCTCGCTACCAAGTGGATGAATTTGCTGATGTCGCCAACATTCGCGTTACTCGCCGGGGGCAATGTGAAGGGAGCATTACGGTAGATTACGCTATGGAAGACGGCAGCGCAGCAGAACATGATGATTATATTGCCAGTACGGGAACGCTCACTTGGGAAGACGGGGATTGTAGTGAAAAAACCTTTACGGTGACGATTAAAGATGACGCGACTTCAGAAGACAATGAAACCGTCAAGCTTAATTTATTGAATCCGACAGGTCGAGCCATCATTGCGACACCTGAACCTGCCGTGCTAACCATTATGGATGACGATAGTGGTTCCTCCTCTTCAAGCCAGGGCACATCTTGCTACAGCGCAGCGCCTTGTCAAGTGTGTTGTCCTTCTTGTCAAGCGGTTGATGCCAGTGCTGATATCAACAATTCTGATCTCAAAATTAAATCGTTAACCACAACGATTCAAGTGGGGGAGACTGAGAAAATCACGCTTGCCGATGGCAAGGGTGAACTGTTAATTAAAGAAATACCCAATCACACCATCGTCTCATTAAACGCTTGGACTCCCCTAAACGCGGGTGCTGGCGAAATCAGCTTGACTGGCCAGAGCGTGGGTGAAAGCAAGATGGTGATTAGTGACAGTGCTAATCCTTTGCAAACCGTCACCCTTTACATCACGGTGATTGAAAATGAAACGGCTTCTAATCCCTCGCTTGAGGCTTCTAATCCTGCTGAAGTGGGCGAGGCTGCGAATTTAAGAATTAAAGCCCTCCAAACCACCATCAAAGTCGCTCAAAGCTTATATTTCACGGTTGCGGGTGGAGAAGGTGAACTCTCAATCAGCGAAATTCCAGATCAGGCCATCGTCTTATTAAAGAGTTGGGCACCGATTGGCGATACGGGCACTGCTGAATTTACCTTAACCGGGGTAAGCGTGGGTAAGACGAAAATCGTGATTAGTGATCACAGCACCCCGCCTCAAAAAACAACCATCAACATAATCGTTGTTGGAAGTGAAGGCATGACTGAGCCAAGCAATGGGGCAGGAACGGGATCAACTCCAACCGATCCAACAAGTGTAACCAACCCAACCGATGTCACTGTCATCGTGCCGCCTGGAGGAACCGTGACCGATCCAACCGATGTCACTGTGCCACCAAGCGATACCGGAACGACAACCGACCCAACGACCGACCCAACACCCGTTTATGAACCCACCTGTACGAATGCCATAGGCGTTGATAAAGAATATAATTTGGTGGATAACCAAACCTGTTTTACCGACAATTTGACTGTCCGTAACGTTCTGCAACCCAACCACAGTTGGCTAACCCGTACTCAAGCCCAAAACCTGAGATTAGCCACCCAGATCACCATCGATCCCAATCATCAGGGTCAAGCTGCTGATATTTTACTCGTGGTGGTGTATCACACTTTAACAACAGATATCGCCTACATGCGTGATCAGCAAACTTGGAAATTATGGCTTCCTGAAATCACGGACTTGCCAACCGCGCAATATTTCCATCAATTACCGGAACAAACCGATATTTTCATTGCAGAAGGCGACTTCAGCCCCATGCCAGGGGAATACACCAGTTTTGTCGGCTATCGCTTAGTAGAAAATGGGCATATTATCTTCAATGGCCTTGAACCGCTACACTTCTTTGTCGGTAACAGCGCCAGCGTCAATATGCGTATCCAATCGCATAAGACACCCGGTGACAATGATATTCAGGCGGCGAGCATTTTTGAACCGTTTATTTATAACCAAGACGACAAAGTGGGCAACAATCTGACTTTTGACTATTCTGACGCTTTAACGATTAAAGCCTTTGTGCGTGTTGAACCACGCTATGTCGGACAGTCGGCTGATTTGGTCATGGTAGCCGGATATCGACGCCACTTTGAACCCGTCGAAACCTACTTTATGACGGACTCAACGCGGCATAGTTGGGAACTTTGGGATAATCAGAAGAGCTTACCGACAGCACAACATTATCCTCAACTCCCTGATATCATAGAGATTCCGATTTATGCAGGTTCTTTTGGAGGCGTAGCGGGAGAATATTTCGTTTATCTCGGTTATCGCCTAACTGGGGATGTGGTTGTTTTTAATCACACACCGATTCAATTGAGGATTGCCAATAGCATTGGTTTAGATGCTGCGGGGCAGAAACTGCCCACCACCACCTACTTTGCGAGTTTTGCTCATCAAGGTGAGCATTTTGACAACCCATTCAACACGGATATCACTCAACCGGTTGGTTTAGCGACAACGATTTTCGTTGATCCAGAACACGTCGGGCAACAAGCGGATATTTTGATGGTGGCTTTGCGTCATGAAATGGAGCCAGTCTATCCTATTGAAGCCCCCCGTTGGGGCACTTGGGCCGCTGATGAAATCAGTTTAGAAGCCTCTATTCCCAATGTGACACTTGAACCCGTGCTGAAAAATATTCCCCTGTTTCAGGATCAGTTCAACAATATACCGGGTTATTACACCATTTATGTTGGCTATCGTTTGGAGAATGGGGATATTTTTTATAATGGCGGAGAAACACTCCGTTTAGGTGTACAACCCTAATTAGAGGTGTTGCGTAAAAAACGCAACACAGAGTTCACAGAGGGCCACAGAGTTTTTCTCTCTGTGTTTCTCTGTGTTCTCTATTCCAGGTTCAAGTTTTTGCACGCAAAAACTTGAACCTGGAATGTTGAAAAAAAAAGCCAGTATCAATCAAACTTCTATTCAGCCTATGGCAAGCTTGGAACGTAAACCAAAAGAATCTCAACACAGGAGAACAATATGACGACAGAAAATCAAGACGGTGAACGGGTAAAACAACGTTATTTAACAAGAATTAATCAACTCTATAGCGACATAAGATGCTGGTTAAAAGACAAGAAAGCATTGCATATAGAACAACACGCCGTTGAAATTGGTGAAGAGTTAACGGGGTTTTATATTGCACCTACTTTGCTAATCTCTAGTGCTACTGAAAAGTTGGCAGAATTTAAGCCAGAAGGGGCTTGCATTATTGAGGCAGAAGGGCGAATCGATGTGTTAGGGTGGTTGGGAATAGAGTACATCATCTACATGGTCAACGGTGGGCCTCTTTTAGCAGGGCAGCAAATGTTCAAAGACATTGATGCCGATGGCTGGTACTGGACGGAAAATAATCTGAAAAACAAAGCCCATTTTATGAACCAGGAAAATTTCTTTAAGCTTTTTACGCAGGCGACAGACTATGAACTCTAACCCACTGAAACCCATTTTGGAAGCTTACGAAATCTCTACCGACTGTTTTAAAGTTGCCAAAAGAGCGGTTAAACAGCAACAACTCAACTTATTTGCCAATTCAAATTGGCTGACTCGACAAAACGCTCATGATGACATTGCCAAAACAGCAACAGAAGTGAATGACTTATTTGTCTTTTCCTTATGGGCAGCATTTGAACGTTTTGTGATCACTTATTTGCAAAGCAAAGCAGTTGGTTTACAAGAAACCGTTGTTCCTCTTAGCTTAGCAAATCCTTTGTTTGAATACGTTCATAAAGAAATGGAATACTGGAGTCCAAAAGACATTTTGGATTTACTCAAAAATGTTCAGTCGATAGACAAAAACGCCATTGGTAAAGCCAAACAAATCCTTGAATATCGAAATTGGGTAGCGCATGGGAAAGACGTGAAAAAAACATCATCCGTCAAAGCCATGACACCTCTTTATACTTATCAAACACTGAATGAAATTGTCAACATTTTGTTATCGAACTAAAATCAATGTATTTCTTGATGAACACATTTTTTCTAAAGCCAAACAATATTATAATTTTGTAGTTATAAATAGAAATGCGTCCACAAACCAATACACAAAAGGAAAAACATCGTCCACAAACCAATACACAAAAGGAGAAAAATCATGTTATCCAAACCATTATCAATCTTACTCTGCATTTTGTCATTATTAGCCTCAAATGCTGTGCTTGCCGCCGGCATTACAGAAATTGTCAAATGGAATTTTGATGCTGAAAATACAACGGCTTCTCCTGATATTAACACTGGAGCAATAGCTTCAAGTGCGGATGTCAACAATGAAGAATTTGAATCAGGCGCTTGGCAAGTCAAAAATTGGTCAACAACGACTACGCTTGATAACTATTTCCAATTTCAAGTCGATTTAACCTGCTTTTCCAAAATCAAACTCGCTTTTGATGAGCGACGTTCAGCAACCGGTATCAGAAATTTTGAAATTCATTACAGTCTCAACGGTACTGATTTTAACGCGATTTCTGGCACAAGCACT
>JAYQWI020001461.1:0-10344 GCA_035871815.2 Candidatus Parabeggiatoa communis | reverse complement strand
CAAATGCCTTTCGTAAATTCATCGTAAGCGTTTTTTGGAGGCATAATTATCAGTTATCAGTTATCAGTTATCAGTTATCAGTTATCAGTTATCAGTTATCATCAAAACCTTGATATTTGTTATGTTCAATTCGTTTATCTGCCCGTCATTAGCTACGCTGAACTTTACTCACTCACCTACCCATCGCCAAGTGATCCAGATGGCAATGACACAAATCAAGGTGGCCCATAAGTAATTGAACTGGGCTCCGAGATTCTCCCAAGTATAACCACTGACTAAACTACCTACTGCGCCGCCGGCTCCAAAACTGATACTGCTATATAAGGCTTGTGCCCTGCCTTGATGATGATCTGCGAAATGTTGACGTATTAATTGTATCGCAACGCCATGATACAGGCCAAAGCTTGCTGCATGGAAGAGTTGGGCAAAGAGTAATATGGGTAATGATTCAACGTAATAGCCGATTAAGAGCCAACGTAGGCCGCTTAAACCGAAACTGATTATCAACAATTGTTTTAAACCAAAGCGTGTCAATAAATGGTGCATGACCAAAAATATGCCGACTTCTGCTACTACCCCTAATGCCCACAGTTGCCCAATTAAGTTGCGAGAATAGCCATAGTCTTCCAGATAAATGGAGTAAAAGGTGTAATAAGGCCCATGACTGGCTTGCATTAAAAAACAGACTAAAAACAATGCGATAGCTGATGGACGTTTGATAACTTGATAAAATGATTCACTGGATACAAACTGGTGTGCTGTCTTTTTTTCAGGAACGAGCAAGCTGCTTAGCCAGATGCCGGCAAACAAAACGATTAATAAAATAGGGAGTAAAGTGACACTGAACGATTCAAATAACCAGCCTAAGAGTATGACGGTGAGTATAAAACCAATTGATCCCCATAAGCGAATCTGACTGTAGCGGTGAGCTTGTTTGCCGAGAAGAGCTAGGGTGTAAGCTTCAAATGGCGGTAATGTGGCGTGCCAAAAAACGCTAAAAACGCCTAAGACGATAGCGAGCCAGAGGTAACTTTGCCCAAACAATATGGTGATAAAAAATAAAGCGGCTAATAAGGCACAGAGGCGCACTAAGGCGATAGGTCGGCCGGTATGATCTGCAATCCAACCCGATATATTGGGCGCAATGATTTTCATGGCGAGAAGAATGGCGATCAATTCGCCTATGGCTTGCGCATTAAAACCTAAAGTATGTAAATAGAGCGCCCAATAGGGTAGAAATGCGCCTAAGCTGGCATAGTAGAAAAAATAAAAGGCTGACAAGCGCCAGTAGTAGGGCAGTGTTTTCATTTAGAGGGTGTCACAAACTTGAGTTTGTGCGCGATGCCGTAATGCGTGATCCATTAAGACTAATGCTAACATGGCTTCCGCTATGGGTGTGGCGCGAATACCAACACAGGGATCATGACGGCCAGTTGTGATGACTTCTATTGGTTGTCCATGAATATCAATACTGCGCCCTGGTAATCGTAAACTGGAAGTCGGTTTAAGCGCAATACTGGCAATAATGTCTTGGCCTGTGGAAATGCCGCCTAAAATGCCGCCGGCATGATTGCTTAAGAATCCTTGCGGTGTCATTTCATCACGGTGTTGTGTCCCTTTTTGTTGGACACTGGCAAACCCGTCACCGATTTCTACGCCTTTAACGGCATTAATACTCATCAAGGCATGAGCCATTTCTGCATCCAGTCGATCAAAAATGGGTTCCCCTAAACCGACGGGTACATCCGTCGCGACGACGGTGATACGCGCACCAATGGAATTGCCCTCTTTACGCAAGGCATCCATATAAGTTTCTAATTCGGGCACTTTAGCGGCATCGGGACAAAAAAAGGGATTGCGGTTCACTTCTTGCCAATCAAAGTGATCCGGATCAGGTTTCAGGGGCCCCATTTGTGCTAGATAGCCGCGAATCTGAGTACCATAACATAGCTTGAGATATTTTTTAGCAATGGCACCGGCGGCTACGCGGATAGCGGTTTCACGCGCTGAAGATCGGCCACCGCCGCGATAATCACGAATGCCATATTTTTTGTGATAAGTATAATCAGCATGTCCAGGGCGAAATTGTTCTTTGATTTGACTATAATCTTTAGAACGTTGATCCGTATTTTCAATCAGTAGCCCAATCGGGCAACCTGTTGTTTTGCCTTCAAAAACGCCTGATTGTATTTGAACTTGATCTGCCTCACGACGTTGTGTGGTATGTCGAGAGGTGCCTGGTTTACGCCGATCTAAATCAATTTGTAAATCGGAAGCGGTTAAGGGTAAGTTGGGTGGACAGCCATCTACAATCCCGCCAATAGCGGGCCCATGACTTTCACCAAATGTAGTAACAGTAAAGAGTTTTCCGAAAGAATTGCCTGACATAGTTAAAAGATTCAACACACACAGAAAAACACAACACAGAGTTGAAAACACAAATATATAACATTATTGATTAATAATGTTGAATCAGAATCAAAATAGTTATAATGAACTCATCAATCTCTATGCACTTAAACACAGTATTTCATAACTTATTTACCACCCTACACGGTTTTGTTATCTTGCTACTTGTCTCTATTAGTTTAGGGGGGGGATATGCTATTTTCAGCTTACAGCAAATGAACGTTGATGCGAGGGGATTTGTTAATACGACAATGTTAGGTTTGTTTGTCGATTGGGATAATCATGATTTTATGAGGTATACAAGCCATGAATTGCGACAAAATCTAACCCAAAAACAATTGGAAAACATTGATGTGGTTTTTATACGTCTAGGGGAATTATTAAATTATCACGGTGCCTACGGCGCTGTCTTTCAGTCACCTCGTGCTTGGTGGCAACTCGTGGCTCGCTACAAGGTACAGGCGAGTTTTCAGGGTGGGCAATTCGTTGCCATCGTAACGCTTATCAAACGGCAGGGCGATTGGGTGATAGGCCGATTTGAATATCAATATGTTTTTTTCCCTCAGAAACCACATCCCGGTTCACTGAAAATGGTATAACCTTTTTGAGCAACCACAAGGGATTGCCCCTACATCACGCCATGTCGGGGCAATCATTCGGATTGCCCCAAGTTTTAACGACTGAATTAAAATTACATCATTTTACGTCGTTTTTCTATCATCTCGCTGACAATGGGGCGGAAAATGATTTGCATGGCAAAACCCATTTTACCACCTGGAACCACTAAGGTATTGGGGCGCGACATAAATGAATCGTGAATCATGGATAACAAATAGGTGTAATCTTGATCACGATACTTGTTAAAGCGAATCACTACCAGACTTTCATCCGGGCTTGGAATGTCGCGAGCAATAAAGGGGTTAGAGGTATCTACCAAAGGCACCCGTTGAAAGTTGATATGGCTATGGGTAAATTGCGGTGTGATGTATTGCACGTAATCCGGCATACGCCGCAAAATGGTATGCGTCACCGCTTCAGCGGAATAGCCCCGTTCACCCACATCGCGGCTGATTTTCTGAATCCATTCCAAATTGACACTAGGCACCACGCCAATTAATAAATCAACCCATTGCGCCGCATTCGTTTCCGAGGTGACAACACCGCCATGTAAACCTTCATAAAATAACAAATCGGTGTCGGAAGGAATATCTTCCCACGGTGTAAAGGTACCCGGTTCTTGGCTATAGGGCACTGCTTCTTCTTCGTTGTGCAAGTATTTTCGGATTTGTCCCGTCCCGTTTTCTGAGTAGCGATGGAATAAATCCTCAAGTTTCTCAAACTGGTTGGCTTCAGGGCCGAAGTGACTGAGGTTTTTCCCTTCCTTATCTGCCTTCTGAACGGCCTTTTTCATGCCCTTGCGATCGTAGCGATGGAAGCTATCACCTTCGACAATCGTCGCTTTGTAATTACCACGACGATAAATTTCCTCAAAGGCTTTTTTGACGGTACTGGTTCCCGCGCCAGATGAACCCGTAATGGCAATAATGGGATGTTTAACAGACATTCTTGACTCCTATTATCAATGTAGGGTGGGCTTTGTATTTTTGTTGCCCACCGAGCTCAAATGTAGGGTGGGCAACGTGTTGCCCACCGATCTCAATTATCTCATTTTTCATTTAAAGACGAAAACGCCGCACCGCAGCGCGTAGTTGTGGTAGTGTTTGCACTTGACTACGATAACGGGTTTGCACGTACAATTCAATGATTTCTTGGACAGTCGTGGCTAAATCGGGACGTGCTGCGCTGACACGCTGCGCATAAGTCAACGGGCCTTCGTGAGGTAACCGCGCTAAACCTTGCCGTGCCAATTTTTGGCAAAAGCGTCGATAAATGTGTTGTACCGGATCATAGCCAACCCGCCGTGCGCGTAAAAACATCCAAGCAGCATAGCTGATCAATAAAACGGTGATCAGGATCACCAGTAGCATCGTCATGCCACGCCAATTGATACCTTCTAATCCTAAACGGCTTAACAATTGTTGCTGTCGTGCCGGCCCATAGCCGAGTACCCATTGATTCCAACCATGATTGATAGCATCCCAACCATTGCGGACTTGTTGCCACATTTTGACAACTGTGGTATCGCTATCCCAATTGACTTCAAAACCAAAGGGATTAAATTCAGCAGGTAATGCGGTTTCAATACCCAGTTCAATTCGCTCTGGTGCCACCGCATTCGTGGGATCAACTCGCACCCACCCTTTATCCTGCAAGAACACTTCGCTCCAAGCGTGTGCATCACGCTGGCGCACAATGAAATAACGACCGATAGGGTTCACATTGCCGCCTAAATAGCCAGTCACTACCCGCGCTGGGATACCGGCCGCTCGCATTAAAACGGTAAAAGCTGCGGCATAATGTTCGCAAAAACCTTGACGAGTTTCAAACAAAAATTCATCAATGGGATCATGGTACAACAACGAAGGCGTATAAGTATAGACAAAAGGCTCTTCATTAAAATATTGCAAAGCGCGTTGTACAATCGCCTCTGGTTGCTCAGGATTGTCTTGCCGCCATTTTTTAGCCAAGGCACGGGCACGAGGATGTTTGCCTTTCGGCAAACGCAAGGCTAATTTAGAGTGTTGAAATGTGAACATCTTGGCCTGATACGCAGTATAAGAGCGCACTTGATAACGCATCCTGTTCTGTACTGGAAAATTGGCCAAGATTTGATAATCCGCTGTCACATAACTTTCGTGTGGTGCAAAGAGGGGTAAATCTAAGGCAAATAACCAGTGTTTATCATGCGGCTCTAAAGTCACCGTATAATCATAAGCTTGACCCGATTGATGAATATCAACCCGATCAAACCGCCTATAGTATTGAATACCGCCTTCCCAATCGCGGCCATTTGTTCGCCATAATACAGGGCCTCGCCAGTAGCGTTGCGACGGTGGCGGTATAGCCCCCTTAAATTCGGCCCGAAAAGCGATTTCATTTGATTGGGTTAATTGGCTAATCGTGCCCAATGACATGCTATCACTTAAACCCGTCTTACCCGTATGGGCATCCTTGGGTAAACTCCAAAAAGGCCCGGCCACCCGAGGAAATAAAACAAATAATACTAACATGACTGGCAAAGCTTGTAGCAGCAAAGTCGTCGATAAGCGCAGACGTTGGCGCAGAGACAAACTATGAGTGTTATCAGTTAAACTGATAAGCGTTGCCGTCGCGACCACCATGACAATGCCCATATACAATGCCGTGGGGATAGTTTGTGAATATAAAAAATTGGTGATAATGAGAAAATAGCTTAAAAAACAAAGTAATAAAGCGTCACGCAGACTTTTCATTTCCACCAATTTCAATGCACATAACACCACAAGCAATGCGACACCGGCATCGCGTCCAAATAATGTGCGATAACTGAACAAAACACCCAATAACATGAGTAAGAGCAATGCAAATCGTACTCGCGAGTTGGGCAAAGGCCAGCGTTGTCGTGTTATCACATAACGCCATAACAACAATATCAGAAAAGCCGGCAAAATCCACCAAGCCAAATGAAACGAATGGGGCAAGACAACCAATATTAAGGTTGCCATCAGCCATGATAAAGCCGATAAATTAGGAAATAACATTAATGGTTAATTGTTAATTGTTAATGGTTAATTCAATCAGCGGCATCATGAACAGAAGCCAAATCAGCGTTCTATTCAAACAAAGCCAAAGCTTGCAAACAACGCTCACGATGTTGTTCACCCGTATCAGGTTCAAGCGTACAACCGGGTATTTTTAAACCATACACTGCCCCCTGATTTTCCGCGACTAATATCCACAAACACAGTTGCGATAGCCCAGCTTCCAAATCGTTCAGCATAGCCACATCATCCCAAGTCAGCCACACCTCGGCCGCACCCATACCGCCAAATTGTTTAATCATCCAATCTTGCTCACGCGCCACCGCTTTCCAATCAATATGTCGTGGAGAATCCCCCGGTTTATAATCGCGATACCCCATAAAATCTTCCCCGCCTCCATCACGCGGCCGGCCCTCTCCAATGTTTTCAGCTTCTAGCCCTAATGGCAAGATTTTATGTCCAAGCGGCTGTGGATAAACCAAGGTAGACACATCAAAGTGTATAAACGTCCAAGCATGAAACAATCCCACTGGAAAATGCGTGTACAGTGTTAGCCGCCCTAAAAAAACACGTCCCCGTTGCGTCGTCGGTACCGGTATCGTGAGGCTCACCAGCTTATCGGCCGGTACATCTATAATCGTTTTCGACTTGATCTGTTGAAGGGCAGAATCACGCAACCAATTCGTATTCTCAACGCGCGCATCGCGCACCCAAACTAAACCATAACGGGCTGCCTGTCCACGATTATCTAGCCATAACTGAAATTGCGCCGTTTCGCCAGCAAACACAGGGGGCACTTTACCCACTTCTATGCGTAATCCCAACAAAGTACGATGCGTATGTAAAATAGACACGATAGCCATGCTCCCCAATAAAAAGGTGAGCGCATAGCCCATACTATTATTGTAATTCATAGAACCCAACAACATCACAAACAAAACCAAGGCAAACCATAAACCTGATCGGGTTGGCAAAATATAGATTTTTCGCCTCTTCAAAACAATCGGGCCGGGTTGCTCGACAACCCTTGGGTAAGCAAAAAAACGTCGCCAACCGCTTTGGGTTGGATTAACGGAAGCATTGAGTGTAGTCATCTTTTCAATGTTCAATTATCAATTAGAAAAAATAAACGCTAAAGACGCTAAAGACGTTAAAGACGCTATGTCTCAAGAAAAATCTTTGCGTCTCTTGCGTCTCTTGCGTCTCTTGCGTTATAAATAACTGGCTTTAGACTCCAAAAATAACACTCATATTGAGATGATACTGGTTTGCACTACCGGATAATCAACAGGGTATGGAAAAATCGTTTTAGCCAATCGGAACGATTTATAGATTAGGGCAGGTGTCTGTTTCCTTGTTCAGAAAAATAATTTTAGGGCGAACACGCAGGTTCGCCCAGCCTTATAAAAATGATAGGATTAGAAAGATGCAAATCAACATATTATCACTCACCGTCAAAAATGGCGGTGCATTGAAGGATGTCAAAATAGATTTGGGACAGCGGTGTGCCGCTCCTCTTGGACTAGAACCAGGCCCTTTAGGAAAAGATGCGGGTATAGATGGTGTTGGTTTTATTAATCAGCAAAAAATCTATTTTCAATCTAAGCTGATAAATCTGCCCTTAAATGCTGAATTTGCAGATTTTTTATAGGGTAATTTAGTACGTCATAAGGCGAATATTGATATTGTTTTAACCTGAATTGGCTACACCAGTGGTGTCTTGCAAATATTAAAAGAGTTTGACGACATTGAACAATTTAAAATACACTTGCTCACTCTCCATGATTATTTACTTGCTCACTCTCCATGATTATTTTAATGAAACACCGGCTTTTCAAACTGCCTCAAAGGATTTCCCCCCTTTGCGTGATTTGAGTATTGAAAAGTCGTTAACCAAGTAGGGTGGATAGAAGCGAAGCTGCAAGCCAGTACTTTTCAGCAAGTGTCCGATGCGTGCCCCTTTTCTCTGAGCAAAGTACAATAATCCACGTAATAGGTTTTCGTTTCTTTAATTATCGATAAGGTCAAAAACGATATGGAACAAATCGTTATTCAAATCACTGATAGAGAAAAAGCACACACTTTGTATCAAGTTCTGTCAGCATTAGATTTTGTGAATAGCATCACGACAATTGAACTTGATCAACCCATTAGCAGTGTTTCTTCAACTGAAACGCAAACCGATTTTTTCTCGTTTGCTGGCTTATGGGCAAATAGAGAAGACATTAATATTCACTCACTTCGTCAACGGGCTTGGCCAAGAAGGAGCGGTACGACTTATGATCCTTTGTGATACTGACATTCTCATTGAGTTTTACAAAAACAATCCACATATTTTTGAGGAACTTCGTTATATTCAGCCTCATAATCTTGCTATTAGTGTCATTACTCAGGCAGAATTGTATTTTGGGGCCTTGAACAAAGTTGAACTCGAAAAAATCAAACGGCATCTCTCAGGCATTTCGTGTATTCCAGTTGATAGAGCCACTTCACAACAATTTATTCAACTAATGGAAACTTATGCTTTGAGTCATAAGTTGAGTATTCCAGATGCGATAATTGCTGCAACTGCCTTGGTTCATCATAAGGAATTATATACACGGAATATAAAGGACTTTCGTTTTATTACTGACATACAACTTTACCAAACAGTCACCTACTAAATATTCGCGAAGCATACTCCCTTTTGCGTGATTTGAGTATTGAAAAGTGGTTAGCCAAGTAGGGGGTATTCTCTACGCTAAACCATTTTTCAGCAATTGGCACGGTAAAAATGTCATACTCTATTTTTGAAAACCATAAGGCAGCAACTCCTACAGCCCCTGAATGCACGGGGTAGGGCCTACGCGCGGCCCGATACGAAGGTGGCATTGCTGCAACCCTACGCCTTTGATTTGTTGAGTATCAACCCTCTATTCATTCCCACTTTCTGTCTGACTACAATCGCCGGTTATCATGGCATGAAAACGAATTCTTCTCTTATTCATCTGTTCAAGAATATTCTCAACATCAGTATCATCATACGGTGAGGCATCGGTGTAAAACAGGATATCGCCCCCTTTTTTGGTATGCGGTATGGCTATATTCAAGGCTTCGGCCGACGCTTCTGGACAGCTACCACCGCCTGAAACCTTGAGTCTTTCAATCGCTTCCAATAATACGCTGATATCAGGAGTGAATGCGTTGATCTTCACCTCATCGGTAAAGGTAATCAAGGCGATGAGGGGGGCGTTTTCAAGATCGATTCCGGCAATGATGGCTTTGAGGGCTGTGATAATACCCTTCATTTCTTGTGTCATGCTGGCTGTCATGTCGAGTACAATGCTCATATCAACTTGGATATCATGGGGAATGGCGATTTTGGTACGCCCTGTGTTTGTGTGAGCGGGATACTCGTTTGCCATGATTTGGGCTTCGTGAATTAACATCAGCAAACCGGGATCGGTTAAGACAACTTCTATATTAACCGTTGCCTGATTATTTTCGGTGTTAGCCGGTAAGTCACTGAGTAAACAGCTTATTTTTTGAAATTTTCTCAGTTCGCAAATCGCGTTATCGCTTCTAAATAGGGAAAATTGATCGTGTTCGCAGAAACGATATCAGTGTGCGTCAATATTTCAATGTGAACCGTCGCTTGGATAAAGGCCTCTTTTAAAGAAGCACCGCGCCAGAGCAACTCAAAAAAGGCTTCAATAAATAATTCGCCACTCCGCATGCCTTCTATTTCTATCACCCCTCTTTGAGAAGCTTCCTTATCAGTGGCACTGCTGATAATGACGCGCCCCGGTTTGGAGAGTTTTGGAATAAAAGTCCCTGAATACGCAAAATAAATTTTGCACTCCAAAAGTCGCAAAATAAATTTTGCGACGGCCCGATTGATAATGACCCTTTTTTTGGGAATGCGCCCATGAAACAGCGCATAATACTTTGTCAAATTGTTTTTGAAGTGTGCTTTGATGTGGGATTAAAGAGTTGAAAAAATATGAGGGTTTTGTCATTATCTGAAACATTATAGCCACTCAACGAATGCTAGCGAAGTTTTATTCGCCTTGCAAGTCACAATGTTTTTTTAGCTTACCACCTATCAGTTTGTCAAAAGTACTTTTCACGCAAAAGTTTTTGCGCGCAAAAACTTTTGCGTGAAAAAGGATAAGGGATTGTTTCCATTGTAGAGACGCGAAGCATCGCGTCTCTACGAAAAATAGGTGGTAAGGTTTTTTTCGTTTTATAATTCGTGAGGGATTAATACCATGAAAACCATTAATTGTTGTTTTAAAAATCCTATACAAAATGT
>JAYQWI020001460.1:0-6243 GCA_035871815.2 Candidatus Parabeggiatoa communis | reverse complement strand
ATCAACAGGTTAATCCGTTTCTTTCATCTTCTTGTCCGTTTCTTGCCAGTATAAATAATCCTGCCAAGCGCGATCACGAAAACTAATCATAACGTATCGACCAATTCATGTTGTACTAAATTTTTACGCAGACGAATTTCTTCCACGGCTTCTAGCAAGTCTTTTGCATTGGCACTAGAGCGGGTTAAATAAGCCGTTTCTTGCCAAGCATTAAAGTCATCCAAACTCATAATCACTGCCGGCTTATGATGCTCGTGTGTGACTATCAAAGGTTCATGATTATCATTGACTTTGTCTATCACGTTCAATAAATCTTGCACGGCTTCATTTAATGTCATTGCTTGCATCGTTTACTCCTGATACTCGTATTTAGAAAAAAATAACACATATTCTTAGGATAAACGGGATAAATTATTGAGTAGAGATAATCCTGTTTCTCCTCTCAATCCGTGGCCGCCTATTCCAACCCCTCATCCCCAAAAACCACAGAAGCATCCCATTCTCTAGCTTTTGCGAATTTATTTTTAGCTTCTTCTGTTTTTCCTTCTTTAAGTAGTTGTCTTGCTTGTTTGGCAAGTTCAATTGCGCCAAGGGTGTCTTTAGGTAAGTTGAGGCAGGTTTTTTCGTGGGTATATATTGTTGCCATTCTTTCTGATTGCATCAAATAAAATCGAGCCTGCCCCCTTTTTCTTCCAAATTTAAACTACCTATCTATCTTTTGCGCTTGTTTAAATTGCTTGACAGCTTTCTTCTATTTGCTTATCTTAGCCAATTATTTAGCCCCTTTTTCAACTATGGGCGTAGCAGCTATCTCTCGTGCTTTGGTTTCTGAATAATTCAAAAATTTATGGCAAGGTGCCATAGTTTTGGCTTCTTTAAACTTAGCCGTAGCTGCTGTAATATTTCCTTGTTTGGCGAGTTGTTCTCCCTCTTCAATCAAGATATAGCTTGGATCAGAGGGTAAAAAGAACTGTTCACGCTGTTCAGGGCTTAGGCAACGTGGGACAACTTGATTAGCATGATCAATAAGGTCTTGAATAGTAAAAGATATATCCCATAGGCGAGCGGTATTATCATCTGAAGCCGTGAGCACTATCTTGCCATTAGGACTAAATACAGCATGATTGACAACATCTTTGTGCATGAACCTTTTTAAGGTTTTACCACTATTAATATCCCATAGGCGGGCAGTATTATCCACTGAAGCTGTAAGCACAGTCTTGCTATCAGGACTAAATGTTGCGTAAACAACATTCTCTGTATGTCCTGTAAACGTTTGTAATAGCTTGCCAGTATGAACATCCCACAAGTAAGCGGCTTTATCTTTTGATACTGTGAGCACCATCTTGCCATCAGAACTAAACTCCGCGTGTATATACCCAGCAAATTTTTTTAAAACTTCGCCACTGTCAATATCCCACAGAATAATGTTTTTATTAACTGAAGCCGTGAGCACTGTCTTGCCATCAGGACTGAATGCTACGCGCCAAATCATATCTTTGTGTTCAAAAGTTTTTATTAAAGATGTATATATATTACCGTGAACATCCCATAAATTTGCAGTTCCATCTGATGAAGCTGTAAGCACTGTCTTGCCATCAGGACTAAATTTTGCGTGAGTAACAAAGCTATTGTCACCATGCCATAATTTTTTTAAATATTTACCAGTGTGAGCATTCCACAAACGGGGACGTTTATCCAAACTAGCAGTGACCACAATCTTGTCGTCGGGACTAAACTCAGCATACAGAACTGAACCTCTCATACCAACATCATTATCTAAGATACTCGAAATGCTCATGTCTTTACGAAGAATTTTTAATAGTTTGCCAGTATGAACATCCCATAAGCGAGCAGTAGCATCATTTGTATAAAAGAGTCCAGGAATTGATTCGTCAGGGTTAACTTCTCCTGAAGTCGTGATTATGGTTTTGCCATCATGACTAAACGTTACGTGAACAATAGGGTCGCCATGTCCCGTAAGTATTCTTAAGAGTTTGCCTGTGTAAGCATCCCACAAACGGGCAGTTTTATCAGATGAAGCTGTGAGTACAGTTTTGCCATCAGGACTAAATATTGCTTTAGACACTCCACTATTATGGCCACGAAGAATTTTTAAGTATTTGCTACCAAAGTGAACTGTCTGCCACAAGCGGACAGTTTTATCTTTTGATGCCGTAAGTGCCATCTTGCCATCAGGACTGAATGCCGTGTGATAAACATTATCTTCATGCCCAGCAAATGTTTTTAAGGTTTTGCCACTGTCAACATCCCACAGGCGGGCAGTTTTATCGCTACTAGCCGTGAGTACAACTTTACCGTCAGGACTAAACACCGCATGATTAACAACACCTTTATGCCCAGTCAGAATTTTTAAGGCTTTGCCATTATCAATATTCCACAGGCGTGCAGTATTATCAGATGAAGCCGTGAGCACTGTCTTGCCATTAGGACTGAACTCCGCGTAATTAACATAATCTTCATGCCCGGCGAGTATTTTTAAGACTTTGCCACTGTTGACATCCCACAGGCTTGCAGTTTTATCCCAACTAGTTGTAAGTATGATCTTACCGTCAGGACTGAACACTGCGTGAGTAATATTATCCTCATGCACAAGCGGTTTTAGGAGTATGCCAGTATAAGTATCCCATAAGTAAACAGTATGGTTACTACTATTACGTGTTGAATTTGTGATCACAATCTTGCTATTAGGACTAAATACTACGTAGTCAATATCATCCT
The DNA here is from genome assembly GCA_035871815.2 of Candidatus Parabeggiatoa communis. GTDB lineage: Bacteria > Pseudomonadota > Gammaproteobacteria > Beggiatoales > Beggiatoaceae > Parabeggiatoa > Parabeggiatoa communis. Next base: position 3,501 of record JAYQWI020001460.1, on the reverse strand, counting down.
TATACCCTTTAAGTGTTGTTGAAAGTTTGCCACTGTTAGCATCCCACAAGCGAACAGTAGTACTAGTTGACATAAAGATGTTAAAGGTTTCATAAATTGTTTCTTCTTGAGCCGTGAGCACAATCTTGTCATCAGGACTGAATTCCAATTGATCATTTCCAACACCTTTAAATGTTTTTTTAATTTTGCCACTATTAACATCCCACAGGTGGGCATCGTTATCATATGAACTCGTGATCAGCGTCTTGCCATCAGAACTGAGTGCAGCATTTAAAATGTCCCCTTCATTCCCTGCAAAGATTTTTAAGAGTTTTCCGCTATCAACATCCCACAATTGAGCATAATCAGATGAAACCGTAAGTACGATTTTGCCATCAGGACTGAACGTCGGAGCCGGATTCCTAGGCCAGCCGTCGTTATGCCATTTAAAAACCTGAAATTCAGAGTAATTCAGTAGGGCTTGATAGAGTTTATCATGTACTTGAAGTACATATGGTCGGTCAGGAGAAAGTATGTCTTTAGGTAAGGCTTCTAAAGCTAATAATATGCTATTAGTGGCATTATCTTGTTCATTCTGTTGATGGGCCAAATCAGCCAAAAACAAGGACTGAGTACGCAAAGCACTATCTCTTTCTTGTTTTGCCCGTTGGCTCTCATTTTCAGCTAATTTTTGCTGTTTTTGAGCAAATTGACGTTGATTATCTGCCTCTATTCTTTGTTCATCAGCTAATTTTTGCTGTGTTTGAGCAACTTGACGTTGATTTTCAGCTTCGATTCTTTGTTCATCAGCCACTATCCGCTGTTCATTAGCATAAAACGCAATCCCCGCTAACACCAACATCACTCCCACAACAGCTCCAATAACCCCCATCCAATAATGACGTTGCCCCTTAACACTACGCTTTACAAAATCCTGAGCTAATGTTGATAATGACACTTTTTCAGTGTGTTTTTTAGCGTAGTCTTTGGCAATATTCAAATCTAGCCCTTGCAGGAGCGCGTTTTTAGACTGGTTACTGTCCTGAAACTTTTTAGCATCCGCCTCAGTATCACGTTGGATTTTTATCGCGTCGCGGTTTCCATCTAGCCACCCACCCAATTGCCCCCAATGTTGTATCAACGCTTCATGGGCAATATTAACTATGGCAACTTGTTCCTCTTTGGGTTTATCCGTGACGACTAAGTTTGCAGCGACTAATTTTTGAATAACTTGGTTAACGGGCGCAGACTCAAACGGTAACGAAGTCACTAAATCTTGTTGAGACAGTTGACGGCGGGTGTCTGGGCTGCCTTCTCCTAATTGCGTTAATTCGATAAAAATCCGTTGTGCTGTTTTCTGTTCTGCTGGCGATAAGTTCTCATAAACGCCGTTCGCCCCTTGTTCCAATGTACCCGCTATCTTGCCTAAGCCTTCATAAGCCGAATAGGTTAATAGGCGTTGCGTGGCACAGGTTTTCCACAGTTCTTTTAAGGTATATTGTAATAGCGGTAAGCTCCCTAACGCGCCTTTGATATCTGCCAGCATTTCTGAGACTAACTTTTGTTCAATTTGTAAGCCTACCTGTTGAGTCGGTGCGACAATCGCTTCTTCTAATTCGGCCGCTGTCATGGGCGTGACGATGACTTGATGGGCCTGAATTTTTTTGGCTAAATCGACATGGTGAGAACATTTATCTAAAAAGTCGGCCCGCATCACGATGATTAAACTGAATTGATTATCCGTTTGTTCTACCGCTGTTAATAATAACTCAAAAAATTGTTCACGTTGCGCGTCGTTTTTGCACAAGGTAAATATTTCTTCAAATTGATCGATAACCAGTACGAGACGTTCAGTTTGCGCTTGCTTTATGAAATCGCTTAATTGTGCGGCGGGCATACCGATGAGTGTGCCTAATGCCTTGAGCGGATCGGCTGTGGGTGTCATCACGGGTAGGATTCGCCACGTTTGCGTTTGTTGCAGTTTATAAAGTAAGCCTGCCCGCACGACTGAGGATTTGCCATTGCCGGAGGCACCGAATACGGCTAGGAAATTGGCCGTTTGCACTTTTTCCAGCAATTCATGGGTGAGTTCGGTACGCCCTTTAAAGTAAAGCGGATCGTCTGGGTTTTTCTCAAAGTCAAACGATTCTAAGCCTTTGAATGGGCATAAGTTTTTGTAATCCGCTTCAAGATCAAAGGCTTTATTGGTTAATAGGATGGGTTTGTCGGTTTTTTCAAACTGGAATCGTTGGGCACCTGGTGCGGTTTGGTTTTTGGCTTGAAGTTTTTCAATTAGCGTGAGGTGATCCACCCAAGGGTTGAGTTGTTGCGTATAATCTAGTGTTTCCAATAAGGCTTTGGTTAAGAGGCCTTCTGCGTAGGCCTCTTCATGGGGCCGGGCTGAACTGATGAAACCTCTATCATGTACACGATCAGACGTAGTGAAATTAAATAACTCACCACTATGGCAAGCATCGATCCAAACAATTTGCTGTTGAACTGGGCTTTTTTCTAATAATTGTCGTAACCATTGCAAAGAGACTCCCCATTCATCTTCATTGGGATTCGCATAACTAGTGGCTAAAAAGCCCTCATAACGATCCGCTTTAATTTCTTTTTGCAAGCCATGCCCTGCAAAATATATCAGGGCGGTGGTGGGGGGGGTATCGCTTTTAGGAATTAGCAATTGTTCAATAGCTAATTCTAATTCATTTACCATAACCATTTTTTCCGGGTCGATAAATTCTTTATCGCCCGGTTTAGTCACTGGCAAGCGTGTCACACGAAAGCCGCCTTGTGTTTCAAGGCGTTGCGCGATTTGTTCCGCGCCGTCTGCGAGTTGACGCATTTCGGGCGGCATGGGTAAGTCGCTATATTGGGTGATGGCGATGATTAATGCGTCGCGGGTTGGGTTTGGCATATTTTTTCACGGCTTGAATGGTTGGTAATAAATATTATAGTAGAATGATGTTTTTGATAGAACGCTGATGACGCTGATGATCATGATTTTCGCTGATTGAATTTTGAGCTTAAATCTAATTCGTTCAATTCGTTTATCCCCGTAATTCGTTGTACTAGATATCGTTGTACTAGATATCGCTAGACTCATATCATAGCCGAATACATCATGAACAGAGTACAACGAATTACGGGGATAAGCGAATTGATTTAAAGGAGAATTGGATTTGCGTGGTTTGATTTTGAGCTATTGTTATCTCTCATACATATTAATGATATCTCACTCTTCAATCCGATCACTCCCCTGATCCGTTGTACTAATATATATAGTCTAATACATCATGAACACCAAAACACTACTGGCTTTTTTACAAGCCTTACGGGCAGACGCAGACTTAAAAAATGATTCCGCCATAAAACAATTGCGTAATAAATTGGTTCAAGTCAACCAACAATCTGAAATTTTCCCCAAAGATTGGGAAAACATTCAAGGTAAATTGACAAATATCCTTGAAAACAATACTGCCATCAATCAATTATATCAAGAAACTCAAGCGCAATTGG
>JAYQWI020001459.1:0-5507 GCA_035871815.2 Candidatus Parabeggiatoa communis | reverse complement strand
TTCACGATCCGCCCTAATTAATTCCACACTATCACTAAATACACGCCCACTTTGTTCTAGCTTTTTTCGAAATTGGCGAGTGGCTTCCCAAGGATCGTGTTGTTCCTTATGTTCAATTTGATCTTCTAAAAACAAAACAATGACTTCCGCTTTGGAATAGGAAAAATTGGGCGGAATTTTAATGGTTAATGTGTCTGAAGTCACGTCATAGATTTCACGTAATGCTTGCATAATAAAGGCCTTGTCTAAACGCTTTGAACAGAAGAATGAAATGCTCCTACAGATGTCGTGTCGGGGCGAACCTACGTGTTCGCCCTTCAAATGAAATAAGTATCCGGGCAAAAATAAGTTGCTTCCATTATAAATTTATGCCCGGGTACTAAATGATTTTTCTGAACTAGATATAACATTGAATCCGCTACCTACCTGCCCACTTCACGTCTTTAAACTGATATGAGAGAATCGTAAACCTAAAACGACTAAGCCGCCAAAATACACCACCATACCGGCAATTATCCATCCGAAGAGAGATAAAACCCGTTCAATCATGCCCAAAGTCAACCATTCTGATAAGGAGCCGCTACCCCACCACAATAACAGTGCCATAGCACAATTGGCTATAATAATGCGTAGCAAAAAATTGCGCCAGCCAGGTAAGGGTTGAAATACGTCTTGTTTGCGTAGGCCTTGATACAACAAGCCAGCATTTAACAGGGCCGCTAATGAGGTTGCGAGTGCTAATCCGGCATGGGCTAAGGGCCAAATCAATGTCAAATTTAACACCATATTGACTATCATGGCAATGACGGCGATTTTTACGGGAGTACGGGTATCTTGACGGGAATAAAAGCCTGAGGCTAACACTTTAATCAGTACGAAACCTAATAAGCCTAAGGCGTAAGCCACTAAACTGCGTGCCGTCATCATGACATCGTGATCGGAAAATGCGCCGTTATGAAACAATGTTGTCAACATCGGGCCGGATAAGGTGATTAAGCCTAACATAGAGGGCATACCAATTAAAAATACCCACCGTAATGCCCAGTCTAAAGTGTTGTTGTAGTCACGCAGATCGCCTCGCGCTACCGATTTTGACAAATTAGGCAGCATTACAGTTGCTAAAGCGATGCCAAAAACGCCTACCGGAAATTCCATTAGCCGATCAGAATAATATAACCACGAGACACTCCCTGTCATCAAAAAAGAGGCCATCAAAGTATCGACTAACAAATTGATTTGTGATACTGAAACACCAAACAGCGCGGGTATCATTAAATGGTGAATCCGCTTCACGCCTTCATCATGGCGGTTAAAACGCGGTTTGGGTAATAATTTTAAGCGATATAAAAAAGGTAATTGAAAAGCCAGTTGCACAAACCCTGCGATAAATACCCCATAAGCTAAGGCCATAATCGGTTGTTCAAAATAGGGGGTAAAGCACAGTGCTGCGCTAATCAAACAAATATTCAAAAACACGGGTGTCAGTGCGGGCACGGCAAATTGCCCATAAGTATTTAATACCGCGCCGGCAAAGGCGGTTAAAGCGATCAACAGCAAATAAGGGAAGGTAATTTGCAGCATCGCTACTGTCAAATCATATTTTTCGGGAGAGTGAATAAAGCCGGGCGCGAAAATCAAAACAAACAAGGGTGCAGTAGCAATCCCTATCACGGTAATGAGGAACAATATCCCCCCCAAATTGCCAGCAACATGATCCACTAAATGTTTAACGGCAGTGATATCACGTTGCGTTTTGTATTCACTCAACACCGGCGTAAACGCTTGTGAAAATGCACCTTCAGCAAACAAACGGCGCATAAAATTAGGGATCTTAAAGGCCACTAAAAAAGCGTCTGTACTGGCACTTGCCCCAAAAATCTGGGCAATAACCACATCGCGAATAAAACCTAAGATGCGGGAAATAAAAGTCAATCCACCGACTAATGCGGTAGATTTAAAAAGTGTTTTACTCAGAATGCTATCCTAATCTCAATGAAGTTTTTTAGGGTTAGGTTGGATTTGATCCAATGGCACCGTTTTCGTTGTCTGTGGCTCATCAACATAATGAGGGCGATCTATATTGTTCACCCCTTTCTCCTCAGCCAACTCCTTTTCGCGTGCTGCGATCAACGTTAGACACATACGAATATCTTCAACAGTCGGTTCTGACAAAGGATACTGCTCCCCCGGTTGGGGTGTGAGCTCCCTAATAACATTAGTCAACACCTTCCGCATAGACACCATTATTTGTTGTTCTTTAGACAGCGCATCAAAGCTCATTTATACATTTCCTTAATTGGGCAACCACAAATTTTCAAAAGGGCAACCACAAGGGTTGCCCCTACAAATCACCGATATATTTTCAAAAGGGCAACCACAAGGGTTGCCCCCTACAAATCACCGATATCGCGTTTCGCCACATTGCCAACAGGCCGTAAATTGTCCTTCAAGTTTTTCGCCACAGCGAGTACAAGTCCAATCTGGTGCTGTCGATTGAGGCGAAAGCCTATTTTTGTCGAATATTTCTAATGCTTTATCGTATTTATCATCATTTTTCACCCAAAGCTCTGGCCAACATTCATTCGGTGGAATTTCTCCCGCCGCGCCAGCAAGATACTCGTTTTTAACCACACAATCAATGTGATAACTTTCGAGTATATTTTTAAAATGAAAAATGATTAGCCTATCTGGTGAGGTGTAAATTTTTTTCATAATTTAAATAAGGCAATAAATCGCCTACAACGATCCGAACGAATAGTGAACTTGCCTAGCCTATCAACTAACTATAACATAGATCACTTATTTTTAATTAATAAACGATGACATCACATCAGACCGATAATTCTTCTGATGATTTGTTCATTGTTCATTGTTTATTGTTTATTGTTCATTGTCCATTAAATCCAAGATCAACATAAATGAAAATCTACCAAAAATTTATCCTCGCTTTTTCTTTACTCGTCTTGATTGTTTTGCTCTTAGGTTTTGTCACGCTGCAAACCTTTGAGCAAATCGAGACGACAGTCGCAGAATTGGGTGATGATATTGTGCCCGGCGCAATCTCGATGTTGGAAACTAAAGCGATTTTAGCCGAACTCAATAATGATGTGACTGAGTTTCTCATCACGAGCGAATCTGAACATCGTGGACACACTGAGGAATATATCGCTGAAATTGAACACAATGTGGAAGAACATACGGCCCACGAAACCCATATTGGGGAAGCGGAACGTCAAGTCGCGCAGGATATGGAAAATCGCGCTAAAGAAATCATCAAGTTGGCTAAAGAAGTCATTCAGTTAAAAGAAACGGGGGGTAAAGAGACAGAAATGAATGCGATCCAACGTCAACTACCTCTTAAAAGTGAGGCATTAGCGGTTATCTTAACTCAGCATGTCATCACCCATAAAGAGGAACTACAAAACGCCATGATTGAACTCAAAAACCGGCGTATTGAGGGGACATACTCAGTGGCAATTGCTATCATCTGCGCGATTTTATTGTCGATAGGCGTCGGTTTCGTCTTGATGCGATCCATTTATAAACCAATAAAGCTGATGTTAGACATTTTTCAAGCCATTGCGGCAGGGCATTTGGATAACACAATCCATGCCACAAAGAAAGACGAAATGGGGCAACTGTTGCAAACGCTTGATCGTATGCAAACACAATTGCGTGAACGCATTGCTGAAGATAAACGCATTGCTGAACAAGCCTTGCGTATTAATGAAGCATTAGATAATGTGACAACCAGCGTCTTGATTGCCGATAGCCAGGCCAAAATTATTTATGCCAACCCATCAGCACAACAGTTATTTCAAAAATCCCTCACGATCCCCCTCTACAAAAAAGGGGCGTTATTAGGCTTATCAATTGATATCTTGTTTAAAAGCACAAATCAGCAATTTGAATTATTACAAAACCTCACCACCACTCACCATACTCCAATGAATTTAGGTGATTTAAAACTCGCCGTGAGTTTCACACCCGTTATCAATGTTGAAGGACAACGCTTAGGCCTCATCGCAGAATGTCGTGATCGTACCGCCGAAAAGGCAACCGAGCAAGAAGTCAATACCGTCGTTTTAGCCGCCTCCAAAGGAGATTTTAGTCAACATATTGATCTCTCTAACAAAACCGGTTTTTTCAAAACCTTCAGTGAAGGATTCAATCAAACCTTAGACACCGTTAGGCAGATCATTGAAGAATTGAAACGGGTTTTTGCAGCCCTCGCTAACGGCGATTTAACGCAAACAATTACCAACGACTATGCCGGCTCCCTCGCACTTTTGAAAAATGATGTCCATGCCACGATAAACACATTAACACTCGTCATAACTGAGATTCAGAAAACGGCCGAAGCGGCTTCCAAAGGGGATTTTACGCAATCCATTAATCTGACAGAACAATCTGGAGTTTTAGCGATCCTAAGCGAGCGACTCAATCAAATGTTAAGCGCCAACCAACAAATGATTGAAGAACAGATGCGAGTCTTTGCCGCACTGGCAAGGGGAGATTTAACCCAAAGCATCACAAGAGAGTACGCCGGTTCCCTTGAACACTTGAAAAATGATGTCAATCTCACCGTCAGTCAGCTCACCCAAGTCATTAACACCGTTCAACAAAGTGCCTCAATCGTGAATCAAGCCGTTGAAGAGATTTCGCAAGGCAATACCAGCTTAAGTCAACGCACCGAACAGCAGGCCGCTTCTTTAGAACAAACGGTAGCCAGTATGGAAGAAATGACAGGCACCGTGCAGCAAAATGCGGACAATGCTCAACAAGCAAAGCAATTAGCCGCCAGTGCCCGCGATCAGGCAGAACAAGGGGGAGAAGTCGTTGGAAAAGCGATAGTGGCTATGGCTGAAATGAGCAAAAGCAGCCGACAAGTCGTCGATATTATTGGTGTCATTGACGACATTGCTTTTCAAACCAACTTATTAGCCTTAAATGCCGCAGTAGAAGCGGCCCGTGCCGGAGAACAAGGACGCGGTTTTGCCGTTGTCGCTCAAGAAGTGCGTAACCTTGCACAACGCAGTGCCGCCGCCGCGAAAGAGATTAAAGGATTAATACAAGACAGTGTCAATAAAGTAGAAGAAGGAACTCATTTAGTCAATCAATCCGGCAGCACCTTACAAGATATCGTGATAGCCGCTAAAAAAGTCAGTGATATTATTAGTGAAATAGCCGCCGCCAGCCGTGAACAAACGGCCGGCATTCAACAAATCAACAAAGTCGTCTCTCAACTCGATGAAATGACTCAGCAAAATTCCGCATTAGTAGAAGAAGCAGCACAAGCCAGTGGCACCTTAAAAGAACAAGCGCAAAGTCTAAGAGAGCATGTTAGCTTCTTCAAAACGGATCAAGACATGATAGCCTCAGCGAAGCGTTTTCAAAACACGGGCCCCACTTCACCCCCCCCATTTCAACAATCGGCTCAACCGGCTATCAAACCCATTGCTAAACTACCCCATTCCTCAGATGAAGACTGGGAAGATTTTTAGGGC
>JAYQWI020001458.1:0-10049 GCA_035871815.2 Candidatus Parabeggiatoa communis | reverse complement strand
TATCCCAATGGCAAACGAGGTCAAGAACATGCTTTAATGTTTGCTTTGGAATTAAAGTAGGCGGGCAACCGGAATATCCTCTACAATAATAATGTTTTCTAGGTAAGGGCAATCTGTAAGGTTGCCCTCATTTTAGCCCATGCAAGATACTGATAACTGATAACTGATAACTGATAACTGACAACTGAAAATATGCCTCCAAAAAACTGTTTATTGATTGTCGATGATGAAAAACGTGGGCGTGATGCGCTTTCCATATTACTCGCGCAAGAGGATTATCAACTCGCCTTCGCCGAGAATGGGCGAGAAGCCTTAACGAAGGCTATCGAGTTAATGCCTGATTTGATTTTGTTAGATGTGATGATGCCTGAAATGGACGGGTTTGAGGTGTGTCAGCATGTGCGAGCGCATACCAAGTTGGCCGAGGTGCCGATTATCATGCTGACTGCCATCAGTGATCGCCAAACACGTTTACGTGGAATAGAGGCCGGTGCCGATGACTTTATCACAAAACCTTTCGATAGGTTGGAATTGCTCGCCCGTGTTCGCACGATCACTCGTCTCAATCGCTATCGCCGATTATTAGCAGAACGTGTTCGCTTTGATTGGACTGTTGAACAATCAAATGATGGTTATTTATTGCTTCGTCACGGCGATGTGATAGAGTATGCCAATTCGGCAGCGCGTTATTATTTAGGATTATTGAGTGAAGGCGCTTTACAAGACGGGTTTTTTAAACATATCGAAAAACAAAATTTTAAGCGTGAACCCGCGGATGCATGGGATAATTGGCCTACACCTAATGTGGGATCATTGCCACGTTATTTAGTACGTCCAGAAACCAATCAAAGTCCATTACTTTGGTTACAAGTCAATATTCTGGAATCGCCGTCTGATGAACAACGTGAGCAATTAGTGCATTTGTGTAATGTCAGTGAGCAAATGAATTTGCAGCAACAAATGTGGACTTTTCAAACTTTAGTCTCACATAAGTTACGTGCGCCGCTCAATGGTTTGGTAGGGTTACAGATTTTGGAAGAAAAAAATATCAATTTAGACAGTACACAAGGCCGTTCCTTACTGAAAATTGCCCGATCTAGCGCCAAACGTCTGCAAGACCAAATTTTGGATATTCTACAATATGTGGATTCTTCAAAGTTGTTCCAACATCATCATGTTTTCAACTTATCTCAACTCTCAACGTTAATCACTGATATCAAAAAAGAATTAGAAATTGAGAAAACCACTTTGTTTTTGGCTGACAATGTAGTCGATAAAGTGATCGCGTTTTCTCCTCAAGGATTGGAATTAGTGTTACGTGAATTATTTACCAATGCCAAAAAATTTCATCCACAACACTCCCCCATAATAGAAGTGTCAGTGAAATCAGAAAATACCAAGATGGTGCGACTGTCTATCAGTGATAATGGGCAATCTATACCAAACCACGAACTGGCTAAAGTGTGGACACCGTACTATCAGAGTGAAAAATATTTCACAGGAGAAGTTCATGGCATGGGCTTAGGATTAGCCATGATTGCGAGGCTTGTGTGGAGTAGTGGAGGCCGTTGTCGTTTGTGCAACCGTGAAGACAAGTCGGGGGTGACAATGGCATTAATTTTACCCTTTGTGTGAATTAGTAGAGACGCGATGCTTCGCGTCTCTTGATAGACACGTTACCATTTGTGTGAATAGTAGAGACGCCAGGCAAGAGACGCGATGCATCGCGTTTCTACAATTTTGAATTTTTTTTTAAGCTGCTATACTTACAAAAGTGAAATAGATCATTAATATTAATCCTATCAATTAACCCATTGTTTAAATATTGATAACGGATTGAATATTAACCTAAAATTGATAACTGAGGAACAACAGATGAGAAAAAAACTGTACTTTGGTCTAATACTGATACTCTCAGGATGGTTATTGACCGCTCATGCCATGGCCACAGAAGCGGGTTGGATTAACGATTTTGATGGCAGCCCCGAAAATTATATGATTAAGCGGGGTGACGAAACTGTGCCTGTGGCTGTATTCATGGTGCTGCAAGTTGGGGATGAAATTTCCTTGAAACAGGGGCCGCATCCCATCACATTAAGTTTACGTGGGGGTACTCAAACCGTTGAAGTGACACCTGAAAATTCACCTTATCAAGTGGATGCTCAAAGTCAGGTGCCAGAAGAATTGACTGAACTGTGGGCTTGGACAAAGCAACGCCTTAGCGAGTGGCGCGAACTCACACAGTCCCTCATATCGGGTGAATCCAGCGATGCCGAACCGCCACACGATATTGTTATGCCACTACTCGAAAATGTGAACCACCCAGCCCACTTGATTGCCGGTGAGCGGCCTTTGCATTTGCAATGGTATGGCGGCCAGCCTAGTTATACCGTGCATATTAAACAGCGCCGCAAATTTTTGCTCACGCAGAAGAGTTTTACCACAGCCATTGAAACGGAAAAAATGGCCTTTAATGTGAGGCCTAATAAGCCCTATCAATCCTATCGTGTTATCGTGCGCGATACCGAAGATCAAATGTTCATAGGTGGATTTAGAGTCGTCAGCACAGCACCAGATATGACTAAGCCAACAGCACTGGAAACAATGAAATTGCCAGCAGACTTCCTTAAAACGGTGCAAGCTGCCTGGCTGGCTACCCAAGAGGAAGGCAAGTGGATTTTTGAAGCATACCAACAAGCCGCAGAGCTTCCAGGATATCGGCCTGCAATACTCTTAAAGGAAGTGCTGGCACGCGGCAAAGAAAAACAAGTTCGTCGTGGTATCCGAGGCTAGTACAGTTTGTAGTAGGCGATAGATAGTTTGTATAGAAGGTAAAACCTGGGGAAACCGAGCCACCAAAGGCATCAACCCTGAAAAGGTAAAACCTCAATGCCATTAAGTATCGGGCAGACATGCAGGTATGCCCCTACAAAATTCCGCGTCATGACGGGGCTGTAGGGGCAGCCAGATCGTGTTCGCCCAGGCTTAACTTAATGGCATTGAGATAAAACCTGGGGAAACCGATCCACAAAAGGCCTCAACTCCCCTGAACGCCTAAACGCCTAATGGTTTAACACCTTTCCTTCCTTTCGCGACAATTTTTGTCGCAACTCATCACGAATGACTCCTGCAATTCCTGCAACTCTTAAACTCCTAACTATGACAGAACGTTTATTTTTTGCTCTCTGGCCTAACAATACTGTGCGTCAAGCTATTAATGAACTCAGTCAACCCATCACGCAAGACATGAAGGGTAAAACGGTACCGCTTGACAATTGGCATATAACCTTAGCCTTTCTTGGCGATATTGATGAGCCAACTAAACAATGTATGCAGCAAGTCGCCGCCTCAATACAAGGTAGCCGCTTTAATTTGTCTTTAGATATTGTAAGTTATTGGCCTAAGCCTCGTGTTTTATGGCTGGGCGCGAGTGAAACACCTTTAGCCTTACAAGATTTAGTGACTCTGATGACAACAGGTTTACAAGATTGTGGCTATCGCCCAGAAACCCGCCCTTTTCAAGCCCATTTAACCTTAATGCGGAAAGCCAATCCGGCAAAAACCTGCCCAACTATCACCCCTATCGCATGGGCAGTCGAGGATTTTTGTTTAGTGCGTTCCACGCTTGAGCGTAGCAGTGCGCGTTATGAGGTGATAGGGCGTTGGGCGCTTAATTCTTTTGTCAATCCTCACTGATTTGCAAAATAAAAAAATATCTTTTTTATCTCGCCTCGCTATCAGCCCTCATGTTTCAATCAATCCACCACCAGGTTTGTGTTCGAGTTTTAATGGCAATAGTGGCAAGTCGGAACGAAAGGATAGTAGGCAACTCCCAAATCATAATATTCTATGTTATGTTCAAATTTTTGCGCGCAAAAATTCGAGAAGGCCCGATTGATTGAGATTGATAATGACCCGTTTTTTGGGAATGCGCCCGTGTCAACTTCACCTCGTACTTTTTACGCTATTCGTTTAAATCCTCCCAAAAGGAGACAATAATAACGACAAGGATTGCTTATAATAAAGGATAAACCTATTCTATTTCTCCTTTATTATCAATTCAATTCTTGTCATTTTTTTGGATAAATTTTCATGAAATTAACATTACCCAATTACAAAATCAGCACTCAAATTTACGAAAGTGCCGACTCTCTCGTTTATCAAGGAGTACGAAACAAGGATAATCAACCGGTTATCCTCAAAATGCTAAAAGAGGATTACTCCAGCTCTGAGGAATTAACGCGCTACCACCAAGAGTATGAAATGACCAAAAGCCTCAATCTTGACGGTGTGCTTAAAACTTATGCTATTGAAAAATATAAAAATACGCTCGTTATTGTGCTGGAGGATTTTGGAGGTGAATCTTTAAAAACGGTCTTTTCCCTAGCCCCCTCACGGATAAAATCGGATATGTCCTCTTTTTTATCTCTCGCTATCCAAATCGCCGACAGTTTGGGCCAAATTCACGCCACTAACATCATCCACAAAGACATCAATCCTGCAAATATCGTTTGGAATCAAAGCACTAACCAATTAAAAATTATTGATTTTAGTATAGCAAGTCGCTTACCGCGTGAAAATCCCACGATCAAAAATCCTGAACAATTGGAAGGAACTCTCGCCTATATTTCTCCTGAACAGACTGGGCGCATGAATCGTTCCCTAGATTATCGCACTGATTTATATTCGTTGGGTGTCACTTTTTACGAATTGTTGACCGGCAAACTGCCGTTTGAATCAAGCGATGCACTTGAATTAGTACATTGCCACATCGCCAAAATGCCCACGCCAGTTTGTCAAGTCAATCTTAAGGTGCCACAAATTATTTCTGACATTGTCATGAAATTAATGGCGAAAAATGTCGAAGATCGTTATCAATCCGCTTTTGGGGTTAAAGTGGATTTAGAAAAAGCTCTTGAAAACCTCCACTGTTTTGAAAATCTTCGCGGTTTTAGTTTCCCGTTAGCTCAAAACGATTTTTCCGGAAAATTCAAAATTCATCAAAAACTTTATGGGCGCGAAAATGAAGTCAAAATGTTATTGCAAGCGTTTGAACGGGTAGCAACCCCAAATATTCCCTCTCAATCCGGCCCAAATAAAGGGGAAAAGGCATCTTCCGAAAATAAGGGAAAAAATAGGGGAAGAGCTGAGATGATGCTAATTACCGGTTATTCTGGTGTAGGCAAAACCGCTTTAGTGCGTGAAGTTTACAAACCCATGACCGAAAAACACGGTTATTTTGCCAGTGGCAAATTTGACCAATTTCAGCGCAATATTCCCTATTCTGCGATAAGCCAAGCGTTTAATGAATTCTGCAACTATCTACTCGCTGAATCAAGCAAACAACTCAACCAATGGCGCAAAACGATTTTAAAGGCTGTTGGGCCTAATGGACAAGTATTAATTGATGTCATTCCACAATTAGCATTAATCATTGGGCAACAACCGGCTGTGGTTAAAATTGGCTCACAAGAGGCCCAAAACCGGTTTAATTTAGTTTTTCAAAGTTTTCTCAAAGCGATTTGCCAAGCCGATCATCCACTCATTTTGTTCATAGATGATTTGCAATGCGCTGATTTAGCCTCATTAACCTTATTAAAAACCCTCATGCTTGAGCCGGAAATGGCCCATCTTCTCATCATTGGCGCTTATCGAAATAATGAAGTCGATGCCACGCATCCTTTCATGATGATTGTGGAAAAACTGAAACAAGCGGCTATCATTATCAACAGCATTGAAGTGTTTAATCTTTCTCTTCAAAATGTCAATGCGTTAATTGCTGACGCTCTAAATGATACGCCTACTCACACGCAAGCCTTAGCAAATCTCATCTATCAGAAAACGCATGGCAATGCCTTTTTTACGACTGAATTTTTAACCGCTTTATACGCTGAAGGATTGTTAGTATTTGATTTTCAAAAGCAAAAATGGCAATGGACTTTAGCGAATATCACCTCTAAAGGAATAACCAATAATGTCGTCGATTTTATGACGCGTAAAATAAACCAATTACCTCACCGCACCATCAACATGATCAAAAGGGCTGCTTGTATTGGCAATCAGTTTGATTTAAAAACGCTCTCTATTATTTCTGAAGGCGCGCAGAAGGAGACATTAGCTCAGTTATGGCCCGCAGTAGAAGAAGGCTTATTACTGCCTATCGATCAAGAAAGCTCAAAACCGCTTTTACCTTTTCAATCGAAAGAACAGCACCGTCTTTCTAAAATCAAAACAGGGCAAATTCTTGATAAGAGATTGCCTAATACCGCATTTAAATTTCAGCATGACCGTATTCAGCAAGCGGCTTACTCTCTGATTATTGAGGAAGAGAGAGCTCTTAGTCATTGGAAAATTGGACAGTTATTACTAAAAAATACGCCACCTGAAACCTTGGACACTCACATTTTTGATATAGTCAATCATTTGAATTTAGGCATGGCTTTCATTCAAAATGAGACACAGAAAATAGTCCAACTCAATCTGTTAGCTGTCAAAAAAGCCAAATTATCCACCGCCTTTCAAGCCGCTTTAAAGTATGCTCGAATTGCCACTTCGCTACTCAACCAAGCCACTTGGCAATCAAACTATGCCCTCGCTTTTGAATTGTTCAAAGAGCAAGCTGAAGCAGAATACTTAACGGGACATCATCAAATCGCTGAAGAGTTAATTGATCAACTCTTAGAACATGCCCAGTCTTTAGCCGATCAAGTTGACGTTTTTGCCTTACTCAAAACTCTGCAAGCCACGCAAGGTAAAAATTATGCCAAAGGTTTAAGCGTTGGCTTGCAAATTTTGCAAACCGCCGGTTTAAATTTTCCGGACGATGAAGCCGAGCAACAACAAGCGATTGCCCAAAAATTACACCATATCCAATCTAACCCCTATCATGACAACCTGACCGAAGTCGTTAATTTAGCAACCATGCACGATGAGATTGCCAAAGTCAAAATGAAATTGTGTATAGAATTTTGGGAAATGGCTTTTTACAATGGTTGTCCTAATTTAATGTTATTGTGCAGCTTAAACTTAGTCGATTTATCTTGGCAATATGGCAATACCAATGAATCGAGTTTCAGTTATTTATTGTATGGTGTCTTTTTAACGGAAAATGAAAATTATCAATCGGGTTACGATTTTGGGCAATTAGCCTTACAAATCATTGATAAATTCAATGATGTTGCGATGTCGCCCAAAGTACGTAATCTCTTCTGTAATTATATTAATTACCATCGTCAGCCGTTCAGTTCTAATGCCCTGTTTTACGAACAAAATATTCAAAAATGCCGTGAAACGGGTGAAATTGTGTTTGGCGTATGGGCAGCGGTGTTTTTAATCTGGAGTCACTTTTTAAACGGTACACCTTTAGATGAAGTTTACCAACTCTCTGAAAAATATTTGCGTTTTGTTGAAAACACGAATGACGACAAAATGCTCAAAGTCTTTCAGACTTTGCGACTGATCATTCTCAATTTACAAGGAAAAACGCCCGATAAATGCCAATTAAAAAATGCTGAGTTTGAGATTGAAGACTTTTTAGCCTATTGGCAACAAAATGGTTTTTTGCCGGGTAGCACTTGGTATGCCGTATTAATGGGGCAAATTTTGTTTATTCATGGTGATTATGTGCAAGCCGTGGATATCATGAAACGCCATGCCAAAATTTTAACGCCTGGCATCATCATGTTTCCCTTTACCCAATACTATTTTTATTATTCGCTCAATATTGCGGCTTGCTATGAAATGGCAAGTTCAGAAGAACAAGCCCTTTTTATTCAAGAACTCATTGATAATACTGGAAAATTAAAACTTTGGGCAGAAAACGGTCCCGATAATTTTCAAGCGCAATATTTGTTAGTCAATGCTGAATACCAGCGGATTGTTGGTGAGGAATTAGCCGCAACAGAAGGTTATGAGCAAGCCATCATTGCGGCTAAAAAATATGGATTAATCCAATTAGTTGCGTTAGCGAATGAAATTGCTGCTCGGTTTTGGCTGAAAAAAGACAAGATCGCCTTTGCACAACTTTACTTAAGCGAAGCTTATGTCGCCTATCAACAATGGGGAACCGTCGCAAAAGTGCAAGATTTGACCGAACAATATCCCCAACTTTTTCCGACGGTGAATGATTTGTCCAAAATGTCAACGCTCAGACAAAGCGTTCATTCAGAAACACGATATGCTAAATCCACTCAATCAGGTTCAAGTCATCAATCCATTGATAATATTGATTTAAGTAGTCTTATCAAAGCCTCTCAAATTCTCTCCGAAGAAATCGTTTTGAGCCGACTCTTGGAAAAAATGATGCACATTGTCATTGAAAACGCGGGGGCTGAAAAAGGCTTTTTATTATTACCACAAGCAGGTGCTTGTTGGTTTATCGAAGCGGAAGGTTATATTGGGAAAGCAGACATTAAAGTATTACAATCCATCTCGCTAGAGACAACACAGCTCATTTCAGAAAATATTGTCAACTATGTTGCTCATACCAAAGAGAACGTACTGCTGCATGATGCCACGAGGGCAGGTTTTTTTATGCGTGATCCTAATGTGATCAAACGACATCCTAAATCGATATTATGTGCGCCGCTTGTTAAGCAAGGACAATTGACGGGCATTTTGTATTTAGAAAACAACTTGACGACGGGTGCTTTTACGCCGGCGAGTTTAGAAGTGTTAAAAGTCCTCTCATCACAACTCGCTATTTCGATTGAAAACGCACTACTTTATCGGACACTCGAACAAAAAGTTGAGGAAAGAACGGGCCAACTCGCTCAACGCACTGAACAGCTTGCCCAAGCCAATCAAGAAATTACCGGCCTGAATGAACAACTCAAAACCGAAAATCTTCGCATGAGTGCCGAATTAAATGTTTCACGCCAATTGCAAAAAATGCTACTACCGACTGAAAAAGAACTTGAACAAATTGACGCTTTAGACATCGCCGGTTTTATGGAACCCGCCGATGAAATCGGTGGCGATTACTACGATGTTCTCCAACACAACGGGCGGATTTTGTTTGGTATTGGTGATGTGACTGGACATGGTTTAGAAAGTGGGGCCTTAGCTATTATGGTGCAATCGTCCGTGCGGACTTTACTTGCCAATAATGAAACCGATCCGGTTAAATTTTTCAGCGCCCTGAACCAAATGGTTTTCCACAACGTTCAGCGAATGAACGTGGGAAAAAGTTTGACCTTGGCTTTAGTTTCTTATCAAGACAATCAACTTTATTTAAGCGGACAACATGAAGAAATGATTGTCGTGCGAAATGGAGAATTAGAATTAATCGACACCCTAGATTTAGGGTTTCCCATCGGCTTAGATTTCGAGATTGCTGATTTTGTGAATCAAGCCGTTGTGCCATTGAATGCTGGAGATGTTGTGGTGCTTTATACTGATGGTATTACAGAAGCCGAAAATTTAGAAGACAAAATGTATGGATTAGAACGCCTTTGCGAAGTTATCCGACAAAATTGGCAACAAACGGCCCAAGAAATCCAAAAAGCTGTGATTAATGATGTGCGCCAATTTATTGGGAAGCAAAAGGTGTATGATGATATTACTTTGTTGGTATTAAAACAGCAATAACCAACCATAACGACAAGGATTGTATTTTATAAAGTAGAGACGCACTGCCGCGCGTCTCTACGGCCTGATAACTGATAACTGATAACTGATAACTGATAACTGATAACTGATAACTGATGTCTCGTTTATTGATTCAAAACTACCACACCGAAGTTGAAAAAATCATTCAATATGGGGGTTCCCGCAAGGAAACGTCTATTCGAGTGGCTTTTCAAAATCTGTTGAATGCTTATTGCACCGCTAAAAATTTTATTTTAATCCCGGAATTGGCCTATCGCACCAAGCATAATACTACCGTTTATCCTGATGGTACGGTGAAAGATGCGTTGCGTTTGCCCTGGGGTTATTGGGAAAGCAAGGATATCGATGATGATTTAGATCAGGAAATCCAAAATAAGTTCATCAAAGGCTATCCCAATGACAATATTTTATTTGAGGATTCCGAAACTGCCGTTTTAATT
>JAYQWI020001457.1:0-2353 GCA_035871815.2 Candidatus Parabeggiatoa communis | reverse complement strand
GACAGTGTAATCATCGCCTTCTTGCAAACCCGTGACTTCCCAGTTTCCTGCGGCATCCGTGGTTGTTGTGCTGTCACCAATTTGCACTTTCGCACCGACAATCGGCTGTCCGAGTTCATCGCGGAGGGTGCCATGTGCGGTATATTCACCCGGTTTTGCGACAGTGATTTGCTGACTGCTTGCCGAATGAGTCGCGCCGTCGTTATCGGTCACTTTAAGGGTGATCGTATACTCTCCAGCTTGGTTAAATGTCAATTCAGCATTTTGGCCTTCTGCCGTTTGTCCATTAGATGCTGTCCATGCGTAGCTGGCAATAGTACCATCAGTGTCGGTGGAAGTACTGCCGTCTAGCTTCACCGTGAGGGGTGTTTTACCAGAGGTTGGCGATACAGACAGAGTGGCTGTTGGTTGTTGATTAGCCTGTACACTAACAGTCTTTTGAACTTGGGCGGTTGCTCCGTCGTTATCGGTCACTTCAAGAGTGATCGTGTAGTCCCCAGCTTCGTTAAATGTCAGTTCTGCATTTTGACCTTCTGCCATTTGACCGTCAGATGCCGTCCATGCGTAACTGGCAATAGTACCGTCAGTATCGGTGGAAGTACTACCATCTAAAGCAACGGTAAGTGGGGCTTCGCCAGTTTCTGGAGTAATTGAGAAGGTGGCAGTTGGTTTTTGATTAACAGGTTTAGAATCTGAGTCATCTGGATCAGTACCAGACTCATATTCTTCCTTATTGCTAGAACCGTCACCATCCGAATCACCGTCGGCATCCGAATCACCAAGTGGATTTAGACCGTGTTCAACTTCCCAATCATCAGGAATACCATCATTATCGTTGTCATTATCAACAACGTCTTTGATGCCATCACCATCAGAATCAGTGTCTTGTGCTCTGGTGGTAATCGTGTAATCTACCCCACCAATTAATTCACCATCAATGAACTCTTGTACACTGAAATTATATTCACGCGAAGTACCTGCACCGGGCATAGGTTTGGTTGCATCTACTCGCATGGTTATCGGCAAGTTTTCTCCGACTTTCAGGGAAATACCAATAAATTTAGCTGGGGTTGCCAATAGTTGTACTTCGGTACCATTCAACGCTTGCACGTTTTCACCTTCACCACCGGCTTGTTGCCAACGTTGGAACATTGTAGCACCTAAGTCTACAATTGCTATGGCCCCGTCGCTTTCCAACAATTTATCTTTTTCGTCAAATACTACTTCAACTATGACATCAGTATCGGTAGGATTGCCGATTTCAACTTCAAAATTATCAGTGACTTTTGTCAACAGACCCACAACATTGAAATTCCGCCATGCAATGTTATTATTCGTTTTCGTATTGAGTACCATATTATTGGTCTCTGGAGAAAACATTGAATCTTCATCATTGAGCAAGCGAACATAGAAGCAATAATGTCCCGGTTTGGGGATATTGTCTTCTTCCCACTTGATATGTACCATTTCAGAAGTTTGTGGTTCAAGTTGACTGATTTCAGAAGTACCAACTAACGCCCAACCACGCGGCCAACCTTGACCCAAACTGGCACCAGAGCGATAAACTTCGACTTTGGTGTTTTGGGCTGATAATGTGCCTCTGTTTCTGACGTTGACATAAACGTAGTTATCTTGCCCATACTTGACGTTTTGATAGCGGGCTATACCATCATCTTGGTTACGTACCCAAACATCGGGACTACGCCAAATACTGGAGGCTTTGCCGGGTTCACTACCATCATCTGGAGCAGGATCAGAAATCCAAACATCAACTAATCTTACCGGTTTGGAGTCAGGATCAGCAGGATTAGTACCTTCCTCGTATTCCTTAAAGTTGGAGAAACCATCTTCATCAGGATCATCAGAAGAATCATCAGTCACGGAACTGAGCTTGTCAAACTTGATTTCCCACTCATCCGGCATACCATCATTATCATCATCCGGATCAGCATTGTTGCCTATACCATCACTATCTGAATCAACCCATTCATTGGCATCATTTGGAAACAGATCAAACTCGTCTGCTACTCCGTCATTGTCAGAATCAATACCAATATTGACAGAAATATCAATTTTCTTGGTTGCTACCACACTTTTATCTGCTTGGGAAGTGGCTTTAACAATAATGGTATTCGATTCTCCTCTCGAATCAGACAGCTTTACATTTATTTCAAGCTGAACTTCTTTAAGAGGAGCAACCGTTTTATTGGTCGGTAAAGCACCAGTAAGCCATCCTTTTTTATCAGTTACTTCCAAGATGAAAGTATCGCTTTCTGCACTACCATTAAACAGGTCTACAGTAATTGGTAATACATCACCCGGTTCACCCACAAGATTTTCATCAGAAGATGAT
>JAYQWI020001456.1:0-4854 GCA_035871815.2 Candidatus Parabeggiatoa communis | reverse complement strand
AAACCCAAAGGTGTCCTCGTTGAACACCGTGGAGTGACTAACCTCGCTCAAGCCCAAATTCAAAGCTTTAATGTGCAGCCAGAGAGTCGTGTTCTACAATTCGTTTCCTTTAGCTTTGATGTTGCCACAGCGGATATTGCTATGACTTTGTGTTCAGGGGCGACTCTTTGCTTAGCACCCAACGATTCTGCGTTGAAGATATCGGCTTTAATACCGCTGTTGCGTGAGCAAGACATCACACACATTGAACTTCCCTCATCCATTTTGGCAGCCCTTCCCTTTGAAGAAATGCCTCATTTACAAGCTCTGATTGTTGGGGGAGATACCTGTTCCTTAGAAGTGGTTGCACGATGGTCTGAAGGCAGACGCTTTTTTAATGCCTACGGGCCAACCGAAGATACTGTTTGTGCCACGATCTTTGAGTACACACCAGGCCATTCGATTCTCCCGATAGGCCGCCCCCTTGCCAATCAGCACATTTATATTCTGGATCAGCACCACCATCCTGTACCCATTGGGGTGCCAGGTGAATTGTATCTTGGTGGAGTCGGACTGGCCCGTGGCTACCTGAATCGTCCCGATTTAACGCAGGATAAATTTATTGCTAACCCCTTTGTTGAGTTTGGCGCACAGTCTGAGAATCCAACCTCCATCCCACTTATTAAATCAGATCGTCTTTACAAAACCGGCGATTTAGCCCGCTATCTGCCTGACGGCAATATTGAATTTTTGGGTCGCCTAGATCACCAAGTCAAGCTTCGGGGTTTTCGTATTGAATTGGGAGAAATCGAAACCCTGTTGAGTCAACACCCGAATGTGCAAGAAACGATAATAATAGCGCGAGAAGATAAACCGGGTAACCAACGCCTCGTGGCCTATTTTGTCTCTGATCTCATTCCTCAGAAGATCCCTTACCATAACGACTGTCTTGTGGAACGAAATGGGGAAACCTTGAAATGCCGCACCGAAGAGATTTCAGGACATGGCATTTGTTTACAACAGGATAAAGCCACTACCCTTCAGCAAGGGGATGACATTCGCCTACAGTTACCCTTATTGTCAAATGAATCTTGGTTGCCTGGAAAAGTGATCTGGTCGCGGGCTTCATGGGTAGGTGTTGATTTCACCCTCACATCAAACGAACAAGCGCGACTTGCGCGGCATTTTGAGTCTTTATTGGCAGAAAAAGGCTTATTACAAGTGGTGCAAAATCTACTGGTTGGCAACCTGCGTCACTATCTTGAAGAAAAGTTGCCCAACTACATGGTGCCAGCCCATTTTGTATTACTGACGGCCCTGCCTCTGACACCCAATGGCAAAGTCGATAGACGCGCCTTACCCGCGCCTGAATATGAGGCATCCTCAGTCAAAAAAGATTTTCTGCCCCAAACGGAAATCGAAAACGAAATTGCGGCCGTTTGGCAAGAGGTTTTGCAAATCAAGAAAGTGGGCATTTATGACCATTTCTTTGAGATCGGCGGTCATTCCTTACTGATTGCCCAAGTGCAATCCAAATTACAGGACACCTTGGGCCAAGAGATTACCATGGTGGAATTGTTTGAAAATCCCACTATCCATGCCTTGGCCGAACATTTAAGCGATAAAAAGGCCAAGCCGCTGTCAACTCAGCCAGAACCGCAGACGAAAAACAGTGGTCACACCCGTACTATTTCTAATGATATTGCGATTATCGGTATGGCCGGGCGTTTTCCGGGGGCGAACGATATTGAGGCCTTCTGGCAGAATCTGCAAGATGGCGTAGAATCCATTACTTTTTTCTCCGATGAAGAAGTGAGAAATGCCGGGATAGACAGCGCAACACTGAAGCAGCCCAATTATATCAAAGCGGGAGGCGTTCTCTCAGATATTGATCAATTTGATGCCGCCTTCTTTGATTTAAGTCCGAAAGAAGCGGAACAAATGGATCCGCAACACCGCCTGTTTTTGGAGTGTGCTTGGCAAGCCATTGAACATGCTGGCATTGAGCCGGGAACCGACGAGTCTGCCATTGGGGTTTATGCGGGTGTGGGTATGAATACTTATCTACTCAACAACCTGTATCCTAATCATAAGGCCTCAAGTTCGCTGAATCATTACCAAATGATGATTGGCAATAGTAACGATTTTCTGCCGACTCGGGTTTCCTACAAATTGAACTTAAAGGGCCCCAGTGTCAACATTCAAACCGCCTGTTCAACGTCCTTGGTCGCCGTTCACACCGCTTGCCAAAGTTTGTTAGACGGGGAATGCGATGTTGCTTTGGCCGGGGGCGTTTCCATCCGAAGTCCACAGAAAACAGGTTATTTATATCAAGAGGGCATGATCCTGTCTCCCGATGGGCACTGTCGCGCCTTTGATGCCAAGGCTCAAGGCACCGTAGTCGGTAACGGTGTGGGTGTGGTGGTTTTGAAAAAACTAGAACAGGCCCTAGCGGATGGGGACTGTATCCATGCCATTATTAAAGGTTCCGCCATTAATAACGACGGTTCGAGGAAAGTGGGTTATACGGCCCCCAGTGTCGAGGGGCAAGCGGCCGTGATTGCAGAAGCGCAAGCGATCGCAGGTGTTAAACCCGATACCATCAGCTATATCGAAACCCATGGCACCGCTACCAAGCTGGGTGATCCGATTGAAATGGCCGCCCTAAACAAAGTGTTTCAGACAGAGACTCAGAGGCAGGGATTCTGTGCGATAGGTGCCGTTAAAAGCAATATTGGCCATACCGATGCAGCGGCCGGGGTAGCCGGTTTGATCAAAACCGTGCAGGCGCTGAAACACCAGTGTTTGCCACCCAGTCTGCACTTTGAACACCCTAATCCGCAAATTGATTTTGCCAACAGTCCCTTTTACGTCAATAACACACGTTCTGAATGGAAGACGCTCAATGGGACACCTCGCCGCGCAGGGGTGAGTTCATTTGGTATTGGCGGAACCAATGCCCATCTTGTTCTTGAAGAAGCGCCAACACCGCAATCATCAAGCGAATCTCGCTCTTGGCAAGTGCTGGTGCTTTCCGCCAAAACGGAATCGGCACTTGAAACGGCAACCGCCAATCTGGCCACCTATTTAGAACAACATCCTGAAAACAACCTCGCTGATGTGGCTTATACACTGAGCAAAGGTCGCAAGGCTTTCAGCCATCGACGCGTATTAATTGCTCAGAATACGGATGAAGCGAGTCGCGCACTGCATAGCCTCGATCCCACAAGCGTTTTGACCCACTACCAAGCGTCAAAAGATCAGCCCGTCGTGTTTATGTTTTCCGGGCAAGGCAGCCAGTATGTCAATATGGGATTGGAACTGTATCAAACTGAGCCAAGCTTCCGAGAAGATATTGATCGGTGTTCAGCCTACCTGAAACCTCATTTGGAACTGGATTTGCGCCAAATACTGTACCCCAGCGAAGAACAGACTTCAGAAGCAGAACAACAACTTAAACAGACAGCGATTGCTCAGCCTGCCTTGTTTGTGATTGACTATGCGCTTGCCAAATTATGGATGTCGTGGGGTGTGCAGCCTGATGCGATGATCGGCCACAGCCTGGGGGAATATGTCGCGGCTTGTCTGTCGGGCGTGTTCTCACTGGAAGAGGCCTTATCGTTGGTGGCCGCCAGAGGGCCATTGATGCAGCAACTCCCCCAAGGCGCTATGCTTTCGGTCTCAATCTCAGAAGCAGAGGTGCAACCCCTATTAGGGCAAGAACTGGCTTTGGCAGCCATTAATGCCCCTGATCTGTGCGTGGTTTCAGGTATGACGGAGGCCGTTGAGGCATTAGAAAATCAGTTGACCAGAGAAGGCATAGCCTGTCGCCGTCTCCAGACTTCCCATGCCTTTCATTCTCAGATGATGGATCCGATTTTGGCCTCATTCACAAAACTGGTCAAACAAGTCAGACTCTGTCCGCCACAAATGCCTTACCTGTCCAACGTCACCGGAAGTTGGATCACCGTAGAAGAAACGCTCGATCATAGTTACTGGGCTAACCATTTGCGACACACCGTGCATTTTGCTGAAGGTATGCAACAGCTCTTGAAAAATCCAAGGCAAATCTTACTGGAAATTGGGCCAGGACGAACGTTGACGACTTTAGCCAGACGACATCCCGATAAAGCGACTGAACAAGTGGTGTTGTCCTCATTACGCCATCCGAAAGAGCAGCAATCGGATGACGTCTTTTTATTGAATACCTTGGGCAAACTCTGGTTAGCGGGTGGGGCCGTAAATTGGTCTGGATTCTACGCCAATGAGCATCGTCATCGCCTGCCTTTACCGACTTACCCCTTTGAACGTCAAGGCTACTGGATCGCGCCGCCTACACAAGATGCCCTGATGCCTCAACCCATCTCAATAGACGAAAAAACAGATATTGCCAAAAAATCGGATATTGCAGATTGGTTTTACCGGCCGGCTTGGAAAGAATCAGTGCCCCCAGCACTACTATTGGAATCGATAGACTTGACATCGTGCTTAGTTTTTCTGGATACGTGTGGTTTAGGTTCCCAATTAGTGCAAGCACTAGAGCAGGCAGATCAAGAAGTCATCACGGTAAAAATCGGTGCGGAATTTACCCAACTCAGTGATCATGATTATACGCTCAATCCCGAACAACAAGATGACTATGAGGCTTTAATCAAGGCGCTTCGCACTCACAACACGCTCCCAAAAACGATTGTTCATTTATGGGGGATCACACCGAACGATCACAAAGCATTTGCTGTTGAAGGCATTGACGAATCGCAAGTGTTCGGATTTTACAGTCTACTGTTTCTCACCCAAGCCCTTGGAAAACAGAATGTGACTGATGACATTCAAATCGCGGTCGTATCAAATAATATGCAAGCCGTGACTGATGAA
>JAYQWI020001455.1:0-5140 GCA_035871815.2 Candidatus Parabeggiatoa communis | reverse complement strand
TGTGATAAAGTCCAGCCCCATTGTGGTTTAATATCAGGTTTTTTATGTGGCGTAATGACTAACAATGAGGGGGCTATTTGGCTTAACTGATATAACAAGGTGGGTAAGCGCGAGGGCTGGACTAAATGTAGCGCGAAACTGCAAATAAGGGTTGTATAACATCTGTTTGATAAAACGCCCTTTTCTATTTCTTCAAAACGATATTGTTCTGCATGTTGCCCAGTGCGTTCAAAATAGGCCTTAAAGGTATAAGGTTCAATTCCCTCTACATTGTTATAGCCTAATGCTTTGAGTGCCAGTGTGACTTCCCCACTTCCACAGGCTAAATCTAATACTTTAGAAAAATCAGGCCGACATACGGATAGCATGGCTTCAATGACTTTGATAATCGACGCTTCGTGGGGATTTCTATAGCTGTCGCCAAAGTCTTGATAAAACGTTTGAACACCGTATTTTTGATAGGCGTTTCGGATGGCGGGGGGTTTGGTTGACATGTTCATTCATGCTTTGTTATTTGCACATAAGTATTAAAACCAGTGAGGTGTTCTGCAAAATGTCTAAACGAATTGAATTTCAAATTTTGAAAACGATTAAAAGTATATTTTGCCACGGAAAAACACGGAAAAACACGGAAAAATTCCGTGCTTTCTGTGTCATTCCGTGGCTAATATCCCAATTCGTCATTCTCATCCATCGCTTGACGCAATTCCCGCAAAAACTCTCCTATCCTTTCTAAAAGCTGATCTGGCTCTACAGTTTCAACCAGTCGAACTAAGGCGCTGCCGACTATGACGGCATCGCTGACTTTTGCAACTTGGGCGGCTGTTTTGGCATCTTTGATCCCGAATCCGACTCCGATGGGTAAATCGGTGTGTTGCCGAATTTCGTTGACTTTTTTTGCGACTGCTGAAATATCGAGGTTGGCACTGCCTGTTACGCCTTTGAGTGAAACGCTGTACAAGTAGCCGTCTGCTTGCGTACAAATCTTTTTTATGCGTTTTTGGGTGGTTGTCGGGGCTATGAGAAAAATGGGGGCTATGGCGTGTGAGCGTAATAAGGGGCCCAATTCGTTCATTTCTTCTGGCGGTAAATCGACGGTTAATAGGCCATCAAGTTGAGCGGTTTGTGCGCTTTGAACAAAGGTTTCATACCCCATGATTTCTATCGGGTTGAGGTAGCCCATTAAGACGATTGGGGTGGTTTGATTCTGTTCCCGAAAGCTTTTGACGATGTCTAAAACATCACGTAATCGGGTGCCGGCGGCTAAGGCGCGTTCACTGGCGCGTTGAATCACGGGCCCATCGGCCATCGGATCAGAGAATGGGATGCCGAGTTCAATAATATCGGCCCCTGCTTCCACTAAAGTGTGCATCATGGGTACTGTCAACGTCGGATTGGGATCGCCGGCGGTGATAAAGGGAATCAGGGCGGCGCGTTTTTCGGCACGTAGCTTATCAAAACACGTTTTTATGCGATTCATATTTCAATTCCTTCTCGTGTTGCAACGGTGTGAATGTCTTTATCGCCGCGCCCGGATAGATTGACGACGATGGTTGTGTCTTTGTCTAGCGTGGGGGCGAGTTTTTGGCAATAGGCTAAGGCATGACTGGATTCTAGGGCGGGCATGATCCCTTCTATATGGGTTAAGTCATGAAAGGCGGCTAAGGCTTCGTTGTCGGTTACGGCGACATATTGGACTCGTCCAGTGTCTTTTAACCAGGCATGTTCGGGCCCGACGCCGGGATAATCTAGTCCGGCTGATATGGAATGGGTTTCAATAATTTGTCCGTTTTCGTCGGTCATTAAATAGGTGCGGTTGCCATGTAATACGCCGGGTTTGCCGATATTCAATGGGGCAGCATGACGGCCTGTTTCTAGGCCATCGCCGGCGGCTTCTACGCCATACATGGTGATGTTTTCATTGTCTAAAAAGGGATAAAATAAGCCAATAGCATTGGAGCCGCCACCGACACAGGCAATTAAAATATCGGGGGAAGTGCCGGTTTGGGTTTTCATTTGTGAACGGGTTTCTCGGCCGATGACGGCTTGAAAATCGCGCACCATGGCGGGATAGGGATGGGGCCCGGCGACGGTACCGATGATGTAAAAGGTGTTGTCGATATGGGTTACCCAGTCGCGCATGGCTTCATTCAGTGCGTCTTTTAAGGTTTTTGATCCGGAATTGACGGGGCGCACTTCGGCCCCTAGTAAACGCATTCGATAAACATTGATGCTTTGGCGTTTGATGTCTTCACTGCCCATGTAGACGACGCATTCCATGCCAAAACGGGCTGCGACGGTTGCGCTTGCCACACCATGTTGTCCTGCACCGGTTTCGGCAATAATACGGGTTTTGCCCATGCGTTTCGCGAGCAAGGCTTGTCCAACGGTATTGTTGATTTTGTGTGCGCCAGTGTGGTTTAAATCTTCACGTTTGAGGTAGATTTGAGCGCCCCCTAATTGTTTTGACCAACGCGCTGCGTGATACAAGGGTGAAGGTCGTCCGACAAAATGGTGTAAATCATCATTTAATTCAGCTAAAAAGGCTGAATCTTTCATATAGGTTTCATAGGCTTCTCGCAATTCTTCTAGCGGTTGCATCAGTGTTTCTGCAACAAAGATTCCGCCATAAGGCCCAAAATGACCGTGTTCATCTGGTAAATTGTGTGTATCGGTGGTCTTAGATTTAGTGATTGACATTGAGTACTCCTTTCATAAATGCGGTCATTTTGTCCGCGTCTTTAATACCTTTTGCTGATTCGACGCCACCGCTGACATCAATGGCATAAGGATGTAATGTGGTGATAACTTGGTTAACATTCTCTGGCCTTAAGCCGCCGGCTATGATAATCGGTTTTTCGATATGCGATGGCACTTGTTGCCAATCAAAAACGATGCCTGTTCCGCCTTTTATCCCTTGTACATAGCTGTCTAATAGTAAAGCTTGGGCGTGTTGATGTTGTTCTGCATAAGCGGATACGTCAACACCGGGCTGCATCCGTAATGCTTTGATATAAGGCCGGGTAAAGTCTAAACAGTATGCCGCTGTTTCTTCGCCGTGAAATTGCAGTATATCTAAAGGGATTTGTGCTAAAGTGTCACGCACGAAGCTGGGTTCGGCATTGACAAATAAACCGACGGTTGTCACAAATGCGGGTAAGGCTTGCAAAATAGCGTGTGCTTGCTGAATGGAAACGGCGCGTGGACTTTTGTCATAAAAGACGAGGCCGATGGCATCGACACCCAAAAGGGCAGCATGTTGGGCATCTTCGGGGCGCGTGATACCGCATATTTTAACACGGGTGCGTTGTTGTAATTGAAATTTATTTTGAGTTTCAAACATCTTGTCAGTTATCAGTTATCAGTTATCAGTTATCAGTTATCAGTTATCAGTTATCAGTTATCAGTTATCAGTTATCAGTTATCAGTCAATGCGGATGATCGTGATTATCATGATTAAACTCACTTAACAAGTTTTTGCGCGCAAAAACTTGTTAAGTGAACCGAAGGTCAGCGAAGCTAAACGCTGATTTAATCTGTGTCAATCATGACAATCAGTCTTATCAGTGTTCTATTCACTTTTATAAACATATCCTTATTTTTAGGTCAACAATAGCTGGCCTCTGCGGGGCATCATATTGAAACATTATCGCAAAAAGTCGAAAATATCAAAGTTCACAGCACTCTCCAATTGCTGACCAGTAGAATATTTGCCAACATAGCGAGTTATCTCTTACTGGGCATCATTGTTTTCACTTTATCCACTTTTATGTTGTTAACACATAGTGAGGTTGTTGTCAAAATGACGACAGCCACTTATTTACTTTTAGGGCCAATTGATTCTATAATAAATGCGATCTCCATTTTGCTTATACGGACTCTTGTGATTCATATGGAACAGGAATTGGGCATTAAACTTGGATAACCCACAGCCGCTCAAAAATTTACGCTCAAAGAAGTGGAATGTTTAGGTGCGTGTGGTGGCGCACCAATGATGCAAATTGGGCGGGAATATCACGAAAATCTTACCCCAGAAAAAGTGAATGACATTTTGGCGAAATTAAATTAGAATAATCAAATTAATTTGTCACCTTAAGACATGCCAAGCCGCTAAGAACGCTAAGAAATATCAACTAATGATTTTTCTGAAGCTGGCCGCGATAAATCGTGCCATGTTTTTCAGGCAAAAGTTGCGCGCAACTTTTGCCTGAAAGGCAGTTTAAGTTGCCCAAGTTGCCCAAAAATAGGTGAGATTTGAACAAAACTATAAAAATGAACATTTAGCGTAGCTTCCCTTCGGTTCACTTAACAAGTTTTTGCGCGCAAAAACTTGTTAAGTGAAACACTGTTCATACCCGTTTTGGGTTTTACTTGATGTTAACATCTATAGGTAATAAACTAATTAGATTTATGCCATCATATTATTTGTTTTTTAAGAAGTTGAGTAGTTCCAAAATATGATTAATAAAATTAAATTTAAAAATTACAAACTGTTCAAACGTTGGCAAACATTAGAACTTAAACCGATAACTCTCTTAATTGGTAAAAATAATTCGGGAAAAAGTGCGGTTTTGAAGTTACCCACTTTAATTGAAAATTCCCTATCCGGAAAATTTCAAGAACCTTTGCTTTTAACTAATAATGGAATAGAACTTGGCGGGGAATTTAGAGACTTAATTTATGGCAGAAGGTACGGACAATTAGAAATTTCTTTGGAAAATGAGATTGAAAAATTAGAGATAATTATTGGCTCTAATACACCTATTAATGATCCTGCTATTTTTTCTTGGAAGCTCAATGATTTTGAGGCGGATATGTCAGAAGAAAAATTTAAAGGATTTTTGGCTACCTCAAAAAAAATAAAAACGCTTTCTTTGAATACCAATTATATTTCTTCTTATCGGGAAGGTTTAGAACGATATTTTGAAAAGCATAATGAAACTTATAAATTGGTAGGTGTTAAAGGAGAAAATGTCTATTCAATACTCATTGAAGATGCTTTAACTACCCCTAAAAACTTAATCAAATCAGTTTCTAATTTTTATCAAACCAATTTTGAGGGATGGAGTATTCGAGTCAATCAAAATAATGCGCCGCCTTATCAAATTGAATTAGAGAAAGGTGATTTAAGGGTAAACCT
>JAYQWI020001454.1:0-13625 GCA_035871815.2 Candidatus Parabeggiatoa communis | reverse complement strand
GTGAACGGCAAAAATTCTTGACATAGGCGAGAGGCAATTCTTTATGCTTGCCCTTAATGGATGACGGAATAACTGATAACAGATGCTTCGCAGATAACGTCAATGTGGTTTGTCCCTCTTTTGAGCATAGCAAAAGCTTGGCATTTTTCATTGACTTATTTTTGAATAACTTATTCTGAGTATTATTATTGCATTATTGCAAAATTTATTCCTATTGAATTTCAATGGGTTAATTTCTTAACCCTCAAAGTCGTACCATTAGATAAAAGCAATATTAAAATAGCTGTATAATGTCAAAAAATAGATGACTAAATCTTCTCGCTAATTTTACTGCGATATTTTACTACGATTAGTCAAAAATTTATCCGTCAAACCCAGCATATTCAAGTGGCTCAGGAGCAATTCCTGATAAAACTTTTATCAAACTTTGGAAAAACGGTATTTGGAAAACAGTTTGACTTTAGGTAGTCCAGTACAAGTAGTATATAGATAACTCTATGGTTTTATTTGATTCAATCTTAAAACCGTTGAGGAAGTTTCCAGAAGCGAAATCTTTCTATGTCATTGATTGTAGTGTAGTAAGCTACTTGTACAGGACTACCAAATCTTTATAGCTATATATTGTTAATTAAATAAATAGGAGATTTTCAATGCAAGAAAAAAAATTAGTTGCTGATAACAAAACCTTGAAAGATGAACAATTTGATCTTGATTACAAACCCGATCCAACGGTTGTACCGAAAGAATTAGCCGGAAACGCTAACCTTTCTTTGCACCATCATATGTCCCCACCAGATGGTTATGATGAAGATGAATAATCAAACGCAATGCACAAATTTGGTAGCACCCTAATTTTTTGTGGTTAGTCATTATTTTGGCCATTGTAACTGCACGGGAATTTGCAACCGGTTTCCGAATGTTTTGGTTTGTTCATGCTCATATGAAACGTTGCGGACGGGATTGCAAATATACCAACCCCGATTTTTTGGTAGTGCTAGAAAAGTAATGATTTTGGAGTCCAAACTTTAGTTTGAGCTTGATTCTTAAAATATTTAATCACTACTTTCCTAGCACTACCGATCTTTTTTTACATCGGGTTATGATTAGTGCCCATTGATGATAACGTTTTCTACACAAATTACAAAAGACTTTTATCCATTGGGACATTATCAAAAAAAGAGCAACAAAATGAATAGTTCAAATAATGTAAATTTTATTGTATCTGAATTAGTTCAACATCCTCAATTTGGTCATTGGCACTATATTACAAATCGACTTTTAACCCTATATGATCGTTCATTAGAATTATTGCAAGACCTGGTGCCTGCTGCTGGTGTTCTTAACAATGAGTTAAGTAAAGGTGGCTCTAAAATTCGCTATTTGATTTCGACTGATCCTATCTTTCGACGGACTATTGATCATGCAATCGGATTGAACAATGATCCCAACAGTCAAGAACATAATGGTCATCAATTTCACTTGGTAAACGAAATGTGTATTGAGATGACAAGATTAGCTAAAGAGCTAAAGTCAAATCCCGCTTGTACACCAATGCAGGCGTTTGGTACTGGTTTAGGTGATGACAAATTTATTGGGGTACCTCCCTTTCATATTGTCTGCTGGCATCCCCAATCTGTTGAGACTCCCTTGGATGTGGCGAGTCGATTTCAGGCTCTTTTCGATCAAGAAATTGCCGAGGGAATAACCAGTGATAAAGCAATTATGCGCTCCCTAACCCCAGAGTTTCAGAATATTTTGAATAAAGGGCTTGATATTTTACACTTGGTTTCACCAGAGTTAGCTCGGGACGCTTTGTCTCATGTTAAAGTATTGGGCATTGTAGATCGATCTAATTATCAAACACAAGGGGCTAAAAAACGATATGACTTGTGTCAAAATGTTTCAACTCATCGCATTCCCGGTACCATTTTTTTATCTCCAACTCCGTTACGACATCCACTCCATGCTGCGGAAGCAGTTCTGCATGAGGCATTACATAAAAAACTATCCAACATAGTTTCAACGATGGATATTTTTACGCCAAGATACGACACGGAAACAGCACCAACCATCCCGGCTATATGGAATCCAGACCTTTCTTGGAATTCAAATCAATGGCCAATTGATCGTGCCCTTTATGCTTTACATTTCTATGCACATATTTCTGTTTATTACTTATTATTTGATGATGAAAAATGGGAAAAAATTCTCACTGAGCATGGAGACCCAGGAGACCTATACATTGAGACAAAGGTACGCAAAGCACTTGATCGTGCTCACTACTTGTCTGACGAACTTTCAAAGATACAAGACGGTTTTTTAGGTGATGCGGGGCAAAAATTACTTGCATGGCTTGACAGTATTTGTGAAAAAACAGATTCTAATCCACCATTGCAAGACCCAAGACCTATTCTCAGACTTGATTTGTATGACCGTGAAACCCAAGAGATTGTTGCCTTACTTAAATCTCTTCCAGAAGAAGCGGTTTTTCACCCGACGGCTGGGACAGAGGGATGGACAATTGGACAGACGATTCAACATTTGATTCACAGTGAAATTGTGAGTGCCTATCGAATTTTGATGACATTAGGCCAAGAAAAATCACCCGTTTTTAGTTGGTATGATGGCGATTCTTGGGGACAAGTCATTGGAAATGGCCTTTCTCCGGCACAAAATGCTGATATATTTAAAGCACTTCGTCAGTTTACATCAACCACTCTACGAAAATCTGCCAAAGATAATGATTATCAACGTTCCTATCGTTCCACAGGTAGCAAACGTACTCTACATGATTTATTAGAAATGGCTGTTCAACATGTGAATAATCATTTGCCTATGTTAAAGAGAGCTGTACTAGAATGGAAAAAAAGCCAGAAAAAAGGGTAATCTATTTGGGGAGATGGAAAGAGGAAGCTTTAGCAGATAAAGGAGCAGAAAAACGCTTTGCTTGGTTAATTCAACACCTTACCAGCTCACAAGGAGTGGGTAAGAAGCATCCAACCTGTCCGTGGTCTGAACCTGCCATCGCTGAAGGTCGTTTTTTTATTGGTGATGCCCGACACTTTGATATAGATATTGATAGTATTTGTTATATAGTTGAAGATATGGCAAAGGTGTACAAAAATTATGCTCCATTTATTCCTCCTGAGAAACACCCACCAACTCTTACTGTTTTATTACCATATGCGTTAAGTGGCGAGACTATCGTAGATGTTTTGGAAATATATAGGCCTAAATTGACACCCGTTGGCATCATGTTGGGTGCTTTGGATCCCATCAACAAACTTCGTTCTCTCACTGGTGGTGTTGGGTATCCGTACCAAGCACCGTGGAACTTTTTCACTATACGTTGGATGGTTCCAGGCGACTATATTTTTTTAAACCTAAACCCAGTTTATAAAGATATATACATAAAATTTTTCGGTTCGTGGCCAGAAGATAATTAAGGTGAAAAATGTTTTTTTGCACATTCTTAAAAAATGAAACAGACGTTAAGATGGTAGGTAGTAAGGCGAATGCCCTTAGTAAAATGATTCGATTGGGTATGCCTATTCCTACTGGTTTTTGCCTCACCACGTTTGCTTACAAGGCGCATTTAGCGCAACTGGACGTTAATTTCAAAGATGTTGGGGCTGTATATCAAGCAATATTGGATATGCCTATATTGCCAGATATTAAGGAAACATTTCAACAATTTTGGAATAAGTGTGAATGGACAAACAATAATCCTGCTGTTGCGGTACGTTCTTCAGCTACAGCAGAAGATTTAGAAATGGCTTCTTTTGCCGGCCAATATAAGAGTTATTTAAATATCCAGAGTATAGATAAAGCCTTAGATAAAGTAAAAATGTGTTGGGCCTCAGTTTGGACAGAAAATGCCATTGCGTATGCTAAACAACAAGGTATAACCAACGACAACATTGAAATGGCAGTTATTATTCAAGAAATGTCCCCAGCCAATGCCGCTGGTGTTGTTTTTAGTGCTGAACCAGTGACAGGAGATCGCCAAGTTATATATTTAGAAGCAGTAACAGGCCTTAGCGACGTGCTCGTATCTGGACAAGATGATCCAAGTCTCCGAGTCTGGATGGATAAAACGGGTCATGTATTTCGTACTGATGTCTTATCAGATCAATCTCCTTTGCCATTGGATTCTTTAACTGATTTGGCTAAATTAACCACACAAGTTGATGATATTTTTGGCAAACTGCAAGATATTGAATGGACATGGTCTGCAAAACTAGGGTTTCAGTTAGTTCAATCTCGCCCAATTACTACACTACCCCAGAATGTAGATAATAGGCAACCTCAACATTGGATGCTTCCCGGACGACCTGAAAGGGGATGGACAAAAAAACAACAAAAATTGTTTAAATTTTGGGATGAATACAACCCTAGAATTGTTCTACCTCTGGAATGGGATTTATACGAAGGTGCAATTTGGGAAGTCAATCTCCGAATGTTTGACTATGTAGGAAATGTGCCACTGGTAGAAGAAGTGGCTGTGATAGTAGATGGTGTAGTTATTGGTGTTGATCCAGCGGCACGTTGTCAGGAACAAACCCCTATCAAAGCGAATCAAATAACAACATCTCAAATCAAAGACTGGGAAAGAGAAATGCAAAATTGGGTTGAGGCAGCTAATGACCTTAGCTCTGGAATACATGCTCTCTCCAGTTTGCTACCTGATGAACTTATTTCGTCAATAGATAGGGCTGCTAAATCTTTTAGGAATGCCGTTTGTAATAGATTAGCGAACATGCAGCAATGGATTGATCATCTGAAGGGTAATGAAACACAGATTAAAACTATTATTTCCCAAATATTGCCAAAAGATGAGATTGAAAATGCCCTAAATGATTTAAGTGCTGGTGTTGAACATGAAACTAGCCTGATGAACTCTGCTCTCTGGAAGTTAATGAATACAGTGGCTCAACAGCCAGACATTTTGGAATCTTCAAATTTTTATCAACAAATTGAGCAATTCTTAGATAGATTTGGTCATTTTAGCATTGAGGGAGTCCCTCTGGCCTTACATCCAGAGTATATATGGTCTCAATTGAGAACTGTTGCCGAAAGCAGCTCTGTTGGGATTAATCCAAAACGCACTGCTAAGAAGCGTTTTGATTCTATAATGTCAAGGTTGCAAAAAGTCTTGGATTTGGAACAATGGGATTCATTACAAAAGTTTGTAAAATTTCGGCGTGATTGGATAGCTATACGGGAAAGTAGTAAAACCAAACAAAATATGTCATTACCATTAATGAAAAGGTTAATTCATGAAGCCGGTCATCGTTTACACCATCAAGGAGTAATTGATAACATTGACGATGTGAGATTACTACGCTGGTCTGAACTCAATGATGCCTTGCTTTACAAACAATCTAATTTGACCCTTACTGATGTTGTGCTTAACAGAAAGCAATTGATTGAATGGAAAAAAGACCATAGCTGGCTTCCAGACGGATTTTTAGGTGATGAAGTTACACCAGATCAAGTTATATTGCGTGGGGACCCCGGCAGTCCTGGTATTATAAAAGGCTATGCCATAAATATTAAAGGCCCAGAAGATTTCGGTAAAGTTCACCCTGGGGACATTGTAGTCACTTTAAAAACTAATCCTACTTGGACACAACTTTTTGGGCGAATTTCTGGTATTGTTGTGGAAAAAGGAGGAAAAATATCCCATGCGGCTATAACCGCACGCGAATATGGAATCCCTGCTGTATTGGGAATAAATGGTATAACATCAGTTATTAAGGATGGAGAAAACCTCTTGGTAGATGGTAATCAAGGTGAGGTCAAGCGGCTTGATCTACAATGATATCCCGTTGTGAAGCAACAAAACCTTTTTTTGAAAGAGTATTACCTTTGTTATGCCACGTCCTAACTATTCGTGAAAAAAATCAGGGTTCAAAAACATACGGCACTGGGGGCATTGATGAGATTGGTTAAAATCAGCTACTTACTTGGATAAGTTCAACTCATTAAAAAGAAATTATTTTCAAAAAATGATAGGTCACTCACAACCAGGATAGAGGCAAGGAAACAAATCACAATTGGTAACACTCCCAACTTGTCACTGTGACAGCTTGAAATTGAAGCACTCTCATCTAATAATTACAGTGCTTGTTTTTGTTTTGAAAGATAAATTTAATAAAACTATGAAACTAGGGAAGGCCTTATCTCATACAACAATTAAGCAGAGATTACTGGAACGACTTTCAGAAATCGTGCCTTGGAATAAAAAAATTTCTTTTGCGGTAACGGCTCCATTACCAGGGATAGTTTCGGTCCTAACCTCTTTTAGTGAACTAAATTCTAATAATATTGGTGCTCATTTTGGTAATCCAGAAGATTTGAAAGGTACAAAGCGAATAGAAAGAGAAGTTATAATAGCTTTTTCAGACTTATTTCATGATATATCTGCTGAGGGATGGATAACATCGGGTGGCTCGGAAAGCAATATGACTGGTCTATGGATAGCACGGCAATATTTGAACGAAAAGGGATGCAAAAATATTGCTATTTTGACGACTAGCCTATGTCATGACTCAATTGTAAAAGCATTTAATCTCTTGGCCCTATCGTCCCTGATTTATGTTCCATTGGAGTTATGTGGCTCAATGTCGCTTGATGGCCTTGTCCAACTACTGAAGACTCACAAAGCGGATGGCTTGATTGTAGTTCCTACAGTGGGGGCATCTGAGACAGGGACTTGCGATCCAGTAAAAAAGATAGCACACGTTCTTTCTCAATCATGTTTAGTTCCCTACTACATTCATGTCGATGCCTCACTTGCGGGATTAGTCTTACCTTTTGTTAATCCAGAACGGGAGTTTGATTTTTTGGTTGATCGCGTTTATTCCCTTAGTGTTGATCCTCACAAGATGGGAAGGGTACCTATAGGGACAGGGGTTTTCCTTTGTCGGAAGGGATTAAGTAAACTTATTGAGTTTGAGAATTTCGGCCAAGTACGTGGTGTCACACTTATTGGGTCTCGCCCTGGTGCGGCTGCGGCTGTCGTTTGGTATGCTTTATTTTCCACAGGTAAAGAAGGTTTTCAGAAACAAGCCCACTATTGTTTAAGTTTGAAAACTAAATTTATTAAAGGACTTAGCAGAATTTTTGATCCAGATCATATTGAGGTCATTCATGATGAATTTATTAACGTTGCTGCGATTCGTTTCTGTGGTTTGCCTGATTGCCGATTGCCAGCCAACTTTGAGAGTAAGTATCGTTTGCAGCCTAGCGTACTGCTTGAATTGGTTAAAGACACAGACAATAAGCCAGCTATATTTTATAGGTTTAAGTTTATGCCCCATCTAAATGCTAAAGTTATTGAACAAATGATTGACGATTTAGCAACATCATTTAGAAAAACACAAAATAATCTTTTTTGAGAGGTGAATACTTGATGCCAACCGGAAATTTTGTAGATGACTTAATTTTGAGTCCGATATTATGGGTACAAACAGAAGAAGATGCCATTACCTCTTGGTATGGACTCGGCAATAGACCAAATAGTGATATTCTCGCAATTACTTCTGGAGGTTGTACGCCTTTAACTTTTTTAGCTCTTGGCGCTAAATCTGTGGTATCTGTTGATGTGAATTATGCACAAAATATGGTTTTAGAGCTAAAACGTGCGTCCATTCTGGCTTTGGATAAAAAAGAGATTCTCGCTTTTTGGGGAATTGTAGACACTAAAAACAATAATGAAGATCGATATAGTCTGGTTCGGACTCACCTAAGTCTAATGGCACAGCAGTACTGGGACAATAATAAACACCTCTTTACACAAAAGCGATTAATTGAAGCAGGAGGGATGCAAGGTGTTGGCTCAGAACTCAGAAAAGTGGCTTATGAACAATACCAACTCTTAGTTAAACTTTTCAATGCTAAAAGTATTGACGAACAAATAGAAATATATGAGAACGAAAATCTTGATTCTGTCGCTTTGCATGTTGCGAAAATGCGTCAAAAGCGGGCAGAGAACTTTTTTGGTGCAAATAATACTAATGAAAAAGATGATAAAAGGGTTGCCAATGAAATGTGTCAGGTATTTGTCTCGCGATTTCGTTCGGCAATACAAAATACCTTGTTAAACATCAGTCCTTGGGCATCACAGATGCTGTTAGGAACTTATTGGGATAATGTTTTACCTATTTACCTCACAAATTCCGGGTTTGAGAATTTAAAAAAACGCATTCAAAATATAGATATATATACTGAGAATGCTTATGACTTTGTGAAATCTTTACCCAGCAATTCACTGGACGGAGCCGATATTTCCAACATTTCTGATTTACTTTCATCCTCTGAATTTAAAGAAATCTGTAGTTCCCTAGCTCGTGTACTAAAACCAGGTAGCCATCTAGTACACAGAAATTTAATTTGGCCAAAACCATACCCTGCGGTTAAACCTTACTTTGTACGTGATCAAGCACTTTCTGCCCAGCTACATAAGGAAGATAAATCCTTTATTTATTCTGCTTTTAGTGTTGATATTTTGAAAAAATAACCCGTGTTTATAACAAATAAATGATTAAAAATGTGATTTCTAATAAACTTTTTACCCTTCAATTTTATAGAGATATTCGCAAATATAATTGTCCTGATAATTCCCAAATTGGCCTTGGTGTTAATCATACCCCTCCTTTCCATGGAATAAATACATTATTGCAAAATATATTAGTGCATTTGTTTAAAACAAACAATGTGGCTTATTATCCTAGACCCGGGGGAGAGGCAGATGAACGAAAGGCACTGTCTGGATTACTTAACTTATATCTTGGCTCGCCCATTTTTAAACCTGAGCATATAATAGTTACCAATGGAAGTAGCGAAGGAATCGATATCGTTTGCAAATTTGCGGCAAAACGAGGTTTATCAGCATTACTACCGCTTCCTGCATATTTTCAGTATGAGTATGCTGCGGTAGAAAACAACTTACCACTGAACGGATACTATAATACAATTGGTGAAACATTCTGGACAAACCAAGATGAACTTCCCCTAGTTTTCTTTATCAATAGCCCAGATGCTATAACCGGTAAATTTCAATCATTAGCCTTTTTTGAACAAATTAAAAATGACAGCGGAAATAACATAGGATTTATGCTATTTGATTTGTGTTACCAAATGATGGATATTGATCCGAATGTCAACTCGCAAAAACTAGCTTCTCAAATAGCTACAGATGCAGATTGGAGCAACTCTGCTATGTTGCTAACAGCATCTAAAGACATTTCGTTACCAGCTTTGAGGAGTGGACTTATCGTTTCTAAAAATATTGAGCTTTTATCCGTGGCAAAAGACACAATAATGAAACGATATTTTTCCGTTAGCCCTATTTGTTATTATTTGATGTTAATTTACTTAGCACTGGCTATTTTATTTCGCACTGAAACAGAAGAGTTAGCTATTATGTTTACACGAATTCAGAGCATTTTTGCTCAGTGTAATTTGTACCTACCTGACTTCACAATCGAACTGGTAAATGAATTTAGACAAACACATTGCCAAATGTTAGAGCATTTCAAACAGAATCTCAATTATTTGTTATTTGACTTTCATGATATTTTTGATATAAATAGTTCCATTCAACCACAAGCGGGCTTTTCATGTTTCTTAAAATTAAGAAATCATATTAAGCTTTCCGCAGTGAAAAAGATGGCTCATATTCTCAGCAAGGAATACAAACTTAATGTTTACCCTTCTTACACTTTTTGTGGCACACCACATATCTGGGAAACACTATATCCTCAAGAAGTCCATCTACGTGTTAATATATCACCACAACATGAACAGATTTTCCACTCAATGAACAAGCTACGAAAGGGCTTAAAAAAATTCGCAATGTGATAATTCTTCATTAAGGAGACCACAACATGTCCAAAAAACCAATAAAAGAACGTTATGATAATACTGGAACTCCAACTGGAGAACACTACACTGTTAATAAAGATGGTGATATGAACAAGTGGGGGAAGGATAAAATTAAGCGTGAAGGCCCTGCTCCAAAATTCTCCGTTCCAAAGAAGGATAAGACACACACTTGATTATTGATTACTTGTTGTCATTTGCTTGAGGCTAAGCACATACAAAAATATGGACGAATTGTTAACCTACATCACTACCGTAATATCCCAAGCAAAAGCTGATTATTGTGAAGTAAGGTGGGAAGAAATGATTTTCACACGATTTCTCATAAAAAATAGTCTAGTACAAAGTGCTGAAGAAAGTGAAGTTCAGGGAGGGTGCATTCGTGTCTTAAAGGACGGGGCATGGGGGATAGTGACTTTTGTGGAACTCGCTCAATTGGAAAAAAATTTAAGTGCCGCGATAAATTTTGCCAAAATATCTTCTCAATATTCTAACAAAATTATCAAACTGGCCGATGTTTATCCACAACAAGCAATAATTAATTTTCCTATTCTGGAAAATCCATGTGACCTCTCTTTGGCATATAAATTGGGCTTATTTACAGAATATAGTGACTTTGCACGTTCTTTACCATCAGTTGATCATTGTGTGTCCCGTTATTACGATGAAACAAAAAAAAATATTCTGGTAACGTCCGAAGGCACTCGCCTTATCCAAACACAACTGGATTTGTATGGAAGCTTGACATTGAGTGCCAATCGTAAAGGGAAAAGTATTTCAGTACCTACTTATGGTGGTTCCAGCAATGATTTTAATATCTTGCGAAATATAATTCCAGAAATTGAAACGGTTGAAAAACATCTAGCACAGTTATTACAAGCATCGCCTATACAAGCGGGTACATATCCGGTTGTTATGGGGCAAAAACTAGCTAGTTTATTTATCCATGAAGCTTTCGGGCATTTTTGCGAAGCAGACAGTCATATGAATGATGCACGTATACAAGAGTTAATGAGGAAAGGACGTTCTTTAAGTAGCACTTGCGTCAATATTTATGATTCAGGGCTTCAAGTAGGCACTCGTGGTTATGTTCCCTTCGATGACGAAGGCGTTCCTAGCCAGCGTACTGACTTAATACGCGACGGTAAATTGGTAGGGAGACTACATTCTCGTGAAACAGCAACTTGGTTTGGGGAACAACCTACAGGAAATGCTCGCGCCATATCGTTCCGTTTTTCTCCTATCTGCCGTATGACAACAATAAGTGCTGAACCAGGTGAACTGCCCATAGAGGATATGATTAGTCATGTGTCCTTAGGTGTTTATGCTGATGAGCCTTATGGTGGTAAAGTTGATGGAGAGAATTTTAATTTTGTCGCATTAAATGTGCGTATGATTAGGCAAGGCAAGTTAGCTGAATATCTTTGTCCCGTGAACCTGACAGGCAGTCTTTTTCATACTTTATCAAAAATTAAAGCGGTTAGCTCAGACTATCTTTGCAAAGAAACGGCTGGTGGTTGTGGTAAGGGTGGACAGGGACCATTACGGGTTAGTGCGGGATCACCGCACTTATTGATTCAAAAGCTTTTGGTTACACCAAGATAAAGAGAACTGTAATAATGCCATATGGATATTTTGGAAAGAACAAAGCGTTTAGCGCAGTCGGCTGAAATATACACTAGACAAGAAAAAAAAATACATGTTCATTTTGAAGGCAGAAATCTTCAAAATATTCAAGCTGATTATGACTATGGTCGGGCATTGAGGATTTTTAAAGATGGTCGTATTGGTTTTGCTCATACGACTCAAGAAGGAATAGATCACGATAAGGCTCTAGTAAAACGCGCACTGGCTGTTGCTCCATATGGTCAAGTTGCAAGTTTTACAATGTCTCAAAAAGCCTCCATTTTGAACACTCATCAATTATATCAAGCACCTAAAGAATTAGAAACTGAAGATGTAGTCAAAATTGCTAACGATACATTAGATAGCTTATATGAAAAACATCATCAATTTGGTTGGTCAGTTATTGCACGTTACCAACAAGGCCATATTCATTTGGCAAATACTGAGGGTTTTGATGGCCAATACAATTACACTAGATTAGTTCTGATTATATCTGGATTGTATATGCAAAAAAATGACATACTACATTATCACAAACAATGGAATGGTAATCAGTATCCTGATACTCTAAACACTTTTATTACTTCTACCGATAGGGACTTACAAAAGGTTGACCGTCTAATTGATGTTAATCCAGGGACATATCAAGTCATTTTTTCACCATCAGCAACTAGCCTTTTATTACATACATTAATCGTACCTATTACCGGAAAAAACTTGATAAACCGTACTCCTCATATGATTGATGCCAGAATGACATTAATTGATGATCCAACTAGTTCCAACGGTTCTCAAGTGATTCCTTTTGATGATGAAGGTGTAATCACTCGATCCAAAGTTCTCTTCAAAGAGGGCTTGTTTGTGGAAGGTATTCATTCTTTAGCAACTGCTAAAGCTGTTGGACATCAGCCAACAGGAAATGGTTTCAGGACAAGTTATGCTAAGATACCTAAGCCTAAAATCACGAACCTATTTTTATCACCTGGGAATCAAAGTATTACAGACATTATTGCAAACATAAAAAATGGGTTATATATTATCATGTTAGGTGGTACGATTAACTCAGATTTCCAAAATTGTCATTTGGTAGGAACAGTTAGTCTTGGCTATCGAATCGTGAATGGAGAATGTGTGGGTAGAATTAAGAACGTTACTGTTAATTTGGATGGCCCCTCAGTATTAAAGGAACAAGTGATAGCAGTAAGTTCGGAAAGAGAATGGGTGAATTCCTCATTATTACCAGCAATAGTAATTGAGCGAGTTTTTATTGGAACTTTGTCGTAAGCGAGCGTAGCATGGGTTGTGCGCCATTGTGGCTATAAATTCCTGGAGTGTCACGGGGCAAAGGCAAAATGGGCATCCATGCCCATTTTGCCTTTGCCCGCCGTGCCACAGATGTATGGCTCTGGTCGTCCGTCCGGTGTCCGCTATCCTTCGCAGGCGAAGGAGACGCTACCCCCATGACTCTACGCCAGCTGAAAATAGGGGACAGACCACGTTTTCTCAATCTAAGTTGGTAGGCAACCTCTTGCCTACCACCTAACTTTGATTCAATTGGACCCTCTTCAGGCACCAGATTTCAAAAGATAATCCTCTCCCACCATGCGCTTTCAAAAACTATCCACACGATTCAAAATCTTCTGATTAACATAAGCCTATAACACCCATCAAAAAGTCGTTTCCAAATCTCTGGATTTCATTTCAAACCAATACCACTTTCAAATCTCTCGGTTTATGTAACAATCAATCCATTATTTTCAATGAATGACTTACAATGACTTACATTGGCCCTCAAGTTTTAACCTTTATTTTCTATCAAAAGCGTATTTGTACCATCAATCGAAATTCCTCGTCGCGACAAATCATTTTCACAACGAGCGGATA
The DNA here is from genome assembly GCA_035871815.2 of Candidatus Parabeggiatoa communis. GTDB lineage: Bacteria > Pseudomonadota > Gammaproteobacteria > Beggiatoales > Beggiatoaceae > Parabeggiatoa > Parabeggiatoa communis. The sequence goes on along the minus strand of JAYQWI020001454.1, from coordinate 227 downwards.
GCCAATTCAGTCATTTCCTTCATCCTTCATTATCCCTTGCTAACATATTCATTATCAGGCGGATCAAAATGTCTTTCTGTTTTGGTTCAGACTCAGCCACCAGCAAAGTTAAGGCAGCCAGCCCAGTGTCGTTAATGATGGTTTCACCTCTCGCGTTCATAAGACGACCATTACGGTGCCAGAAATCGACGAACAGGAATGCGCCACTTCGTTTATTGCCATCTAAG
>JAYQWI020001453.1:0-2880 GCA_035871815.2 Candidatus Parabeggiatoa communis | reverse complement strand
ATAAGGAAGATTTTTTAAAAGCGATTGATGCTGATAAAAGGGTGTCTAATATTATTCAGCCTCCAAAAGATCCGGCGTATCATATAGAAATACCACAACCACTCCAACAACCATAACTTAACCAACTGAAAATGTTTTTAGGAAGTTCCAAAAAAATAAATCCCAAAAGGCAATTCAAGCCGGTTTGTTTAATTTCTCTCATTCTCTGCGGCTCTGCGGCTCTGCGTGAGCCGACAGTTTGTTACAAATAATTTGTGTGCATAAAATATCACTCTGTGCAACTCTGTGGTACTCTGTGAACTCTGTGTTGAAAATTATCACTCACTTTGCAGCACTCTCATTTTTATCCTTATCCGCCCCCACTTCAACCTTATTCCCCATCTTCACCAAATTTTTGCCTTTAATACTCACTTCATCCTTTGCTTCTATCGAGACTTTCTGACTACTCATCACGATATGTTCCGCCTGAATAACTAAATCTGCCTTTTTTTCAAATTTTTCATTATAGAATTGTCCGCTACCCAACACAGTGGGCAAATTCCCCGGTATCAATAAACAACGCATCCTATCGTCTTTTTGGTATTTGACATAAAAACCGTGATAATCCTTTCGTGGTGCTGTCGGTGATAAGATTTCTGCATAAAGCGGTTTTGTGGTATCAGCTTCCCCTTCACTATTCGCCACCGCGCCATTTTCTAATGCCAATTTAATATATTTTTTTTCTTTGGCACTGGCTTCCCAACCTTGGAAATGACAATTCACCATTTGCCACGCGAGGGGAGAGGCTTTCGCTGGTGAATGGATATCGGTTAAGCTCAAAGTGACTGAAAGATCATAATCTTGTTCTGGTTGTTCCGCAAAATCATAAGTCACAGCATGACAAAAGTATGCCTTGCCCTGAAACTTGACAGCACCCGGTATCAGAACCAATTGATTATTATCCGTTTCATCAAGCTCACCCCCTTGAATCTCATCTGTTTTTTGTTGGCCTTTACTGACTAATTCCGGTAGTAATGCCAATGGATTTTTCGTGGCAAACCGGCGGACTAGCTCAAAAGGCTCTTGCGCCCAAACTTTGCCAGCATATTGATTAGTCGGAAATTGTCCCCGTGGTACCCATTGCTCATCCAATTCTAGCGGCTTGCTACTTGTGCTGACTAAGCGTAATGGTGTCTCGCCAGATTGAAAGGCTGCCCAGCCTTTGATGCGGGGTGCTTGACTACGAATAAAGTCAATCAGATGACACATAAAACTGAAATTATCTTGCTTGGGCGGCCGCCAAAAAGTGGCAAAGGCAGGCAATAGCTTATTAAAGAGACTCTTTTCATTCTCCCGTAGAATCACTTTATTACCCAATAGCCGAGTCAAAAAAACATCGCCTGTTTCTACATCAGTGAACTCATTTTTTTGATAAATCAAAGGCTTGTCTTCTTTGCTGATCGTTTTAAACCAAGTTTCTAAAGCTTTTGGCAATACGAGGCCCGTCATAAGCAACTGATACTCATTTTTATTGGGGATATGGGTTGGAATCGTGCTCTCTTCAAACCCAATCACCTGTAGAGTGAGATCATCCGATTCCCAAGATAAGGTGGCTTCCGTATTGGCCAGATCAATGCTTTCTTCTATAGAAGGGTAATTGCCATGCCCAAACTGCAATTCTATCTTTGGGCATGAATCGGTTTCTAAGATCAATTTGAGTTTATAAACGGGGTAAGAATTGTCGTTTAAGGTAATTTTCATAGTTAATTTAGGGCAACCACTTAATTTGGGGCAACCACAAGGGATTGCCCCTACAACATCATATGTTTGGATTTAAACCACTAAAATAGGCGGGACAACCACATTGCCTCTTGAATTCAGGCCATCAAGGTATAGTATTTCTACTGGCCCATCATCACTGCCCGGAAAAACGGCAGTCTCGGTAGTCTCATCAACCGTTTCCACAGTGCGTGTAAAGCGGCTACTCTGATGAGTCGTTCTCATCAATTCCTTAAACAAGGTGTTATCATTCTGGGTAAAAGCACCCCCTTGTAACCAATCCTCAGCACACAAATTGACATCCATTGTCTTGAATGCACCTTGACAAACCATCACAAAACCCTTCACCGCACCGGGCCAAGGCGTTGCACCCTGAAAAAAATGCCATTCTTTCTCTTCTTCCGCTATCGTTTTCACCGTCAAAGCTGGCATAATATGCGGATTTTGGCTTTGAGTGGCAAGCAAGTTAGACACTAAACCGCTTTTTAAAAAGGGCAGTGTCAGCATGAGGGCAGAGAGGCCATTTTCATCCTCTGCGGTATGCACAGAAAAGGCATAGCGATCCGTCAGATTATCGAAGCTGACTTCCCGTTTTAAAAACGGATTCTTATCACGGTTCTTTTTGGGTGTCTCAAAAGCCGGATCATAGTTCGCGTCTTTAAACCAAGTGTGAGACGATTGGGCATCATCGAATTTCACCAGATGCAGTCGTTTGGCTTCATTGGCATATTCCGCCTTGTAGCTTTTAACCAAAGAGGCATGAAATAACTCAATGGCATTGGTATGATGCTTGATTTCATAATCCATCGCACCTTCCAAAGGAACGTTATTGGGCGGATGATGCGTGAAATTATTCGAGTCTTCAGAATAATCAAAAGCCGCATATCCCGAATTAACGGTTATCCAACCCGTCGCGGGATCCACTGAAAAGCCCACATAAAGCCAAAAACTCTTGAGATGAGAAGTGATGATTTCATCATCGGTGGTGTTGGTGAGTGTATAAATCATGGTGTTGCTCCTTAATAAATAACGACAAGGATTGTGTATAAGAAAGGATTTAAACTGAGTACATGCGGTTTGGAGTGCAAAATTTATTTTGCGGCACAGTATTGCAAACTAAAG
>JAYQWI020001452.1:0-2224 GCA_035871815.2 Candidatus Parabeggiatoa communis | reverse complement strand
CTTTACGCTATGTTTATTAAATCTCTTGCTTTCTATAAAGATCAAAGGTGTGCTAAATGCTCTACATAACGAATTTTTTACTTCCCCTATTGGCTGTGCTAACGGCTCTGTTTTTAGGCGCAGCGACTTATTTAACCTATCAGCAGATGAAAGGTATCAAAGGTAAGCTGCACAGTAGCGAACACAATCCGAATTACAACCCCTTTTTCTACGGTAATCCTGTTTCGCCTGATCAATTTATAGGGCGAAAAGCAGAAGTACGTCGTATTGCGGGGAGAATTGTTAATGGTGGACAATCTTCTGCGATTACAGGTACATTTCGCAGTGGCAAGACTTCAATATTAGATTATTTAGCGACACCAAAAGAACGACTTTACGGAAATAAAGCAGACACGCTCATTTTTTCATACTGGGATGCTAAAACTTTGCCGTTTGAATGTGATCAAGCTCAGTTTTGGGGCCATCTTTTAGAACCACTTGAAAAGCGTATTGCCGAAATGCCAGATTCTTCACTATATAAGGCTTATCAGGCCTCTCAAGAAAATCATTTTGCCAATCTTGAGGAACTCATTGCACAAATAGGCAAGCTGAATTGGCAATTCGTTTTAATGATCGATGAATTTGACGTATTATTGGATCGGCCTCATTTGAATAATACAGAATTTTTTGGTGGTTTACGTAAACTGGCTTCGCGTAGTCGAGGTGCATTAGTGTTAGTGTTAGCGACAAATATTTCACTCACTGGACTTCACAAAAAAACGAGACGATTCTCAAAAGCAGGCTCACCTTATTTGAATTTCCTTGATGAGATTGTTTTAGGGCCCTTATCAGATTCAGAAATAGAAAACTTACTGTCTCAAGATGGCACCCATTTTACTGATGATGATTGCCAATTTATCAAAGATATTGCTGGCGGTTATCCCTTTTTACTCCAAGTAGCCGCCTCATCTTTGTGGGAATCCTATAAAAATAGCAATGTAGATGATCCAATCAAACGTCAACAACACGCTAAACAAGATTTTTATGACAGAACAAAAATTAGTCTGAATAACATTTGGCAATCGTGGTTGCCAACTACACGCAAGGCTTTTACTGCTGTTGCTCTAATAAATTTAGAGAGACTGAGAACGTCACTAAAAATACAAGCTATTGATATAAAAGAAATTATAAACAATGAGCCCGGTTTTAAACAAGCACTTGAGGAACTTGAAAAACAAGGATTCGTAAAAGATGATAATGGTGATTGGCGACTCCACCCGACTATCTTTTTATCTTTTATAGCTGATCAACCAGCGCAAGCACTTCGCCAAATATTTGATAAAACCGATCATTCAACTCAAGCATCGAATCAATGATCTATGTTTCCCACAAATCCTTATATTGTAGGTAATCCCGTTGGCAATAGTCTCGTATTTGTAGGACGGGCAGATATTTTGCGAGAAGTCCGGCGCGTGGTACACGAACCTCAACAGAATGCCATTGTGTTGTATGGACAACGACGTATTGGTAAAACATCCGTGTTGCAAGAGTTGGAAGCTCAATTACCCCAAGAAGGGCATTATCCTATTTTTTTCGATTTGCAAAACAAAGCGGAGTGGTCTTTGGGGCGTGTATTAAGGGAACTCGCACAGCAAATCAGTCGTTTATTGGAACTTGCCCACCCTGATTTGGGGGATGATCCAGAAACGACATTTCGTCAAGTTTGGCTTCCTGATGTGCTGAACAATTTGTCCACCGATGCTTCTCTACTGCTATTGTTTGATGAATTTGATGTGTTGGCTAATCCTGAATCCGAGCAAGCCGGGGCTGCTTTTTTTCCTTATTTGCGTGATTTATTGATTATTCATCTAAAACACTTGAATGCTGTATTTGCTATTGGGCGCAACATTGATGATTTGAGCAGTATTGCTTTGTCATTATTTAGAAATGTACCCACTCAACGGGTTTCTCTATTGAGCCGCGCAGAGACTGTTAAACTGATCCATCTTTCTCAAACGAATCAAACGCTTAATTGGTCAAACGACGATGCGGTGGAAAAAGTTTGGCAATTAACAAATGGGCATCCGTTCTTAACTCAAGCTTTGTGTTCCCATATATGGGATCGTCTTCACAATAAAAATCCCAATGAACCGCCAACGGTGACATTGAAAGATGTAGAAGAGGCTATTCCTGACACCTTGAGTACTCGTCGTAATACTTTGGAGTGGTTATGGGATGGTTTACC
>JAYQWI020001451.1:0-3494 GCA_035871815.2 Candidatus Parabeggiatoa communis | reverse complement strand
AAAACTTTTGCGCTGGATATGACTGAAGTCATTGATGAAGTGATGGATATTCGTCTCCCTATTGGGAAAATTTTTAGTAAGCCAAAAATGGCTAAAACAAACACATAGTTGAAAAAACGAGCAACTTTGCAAGCCTTGCACTGACGATGTAGAGACGCGATTCAGAGACGCGAGCATCGCGTCTCTACGATTACACACGCAAAGCCTTCAGCAACCGCTACACTGATACAGAATAAGCTGTTTTCAATTCTGGGGCCTTGATAAATGAACTGTTTTACTAATTCATTAATACCCCTGTTAAACCCTAGTATTGATGACTATAATATTAATACGTTTATCGGCCCGTCATTAGTACTAAACCAGACGTTGTGCCACTTTTAACAAATTGATAGAAGCTAAGAACCAGTACAATAAATGCCTTATTCTTTACCCACGCCCCTCACCTTCCCTTTCAATGGCTTGTGCAATCAGTGGTGCTTTTTTATGTAGCACTTCAATCGGTAATCCTTCTTGATACATCTGATACCATGCTTCCCGTTGCCGAATGATCGCGGTTCCCTTATCAAGTTTAAGACGCGCCAAGGTTTCTTCAGCAATAGGCCGAATTTCATCAGGAATCTTGTCCGTTAATTTCAGTTCTAAGGTTAGCAGATCAAGTTCAAACCCGTTATCTTCAATCTCGTAGGGATCAAGCCAAGTTCTGCCCGGTTTTTTGGCGGCAATTAAGTGTGGGAGAAATATAAGGAATGGTCACGAAATAAAATCCCCGTTTTGCAATAAATAATTTAGTATTGTAAAATGCAAAACAATATTAACTTTGAATAGAAATAAAGGACATTTATGTTTACAAAATATAGTGATGAAATAGAAAAAGATATGCGTTCTCTTTACGATAGTCTTTCAGAAAAAGATAGACGACGTTATGCAGCAATAGAAGCAAAAAAACTAGGGCATGGGGGAATAGTATACATTGCAACATTGTTTGATTGTGATGAAAAAACGATCCGTAAGGGACTCAAAGAGCTTGCAAATAAGGAAAGTTTTGAGCAAGCAACCATCAGACTTCCAGGTGGAGGACGTAAACCTACAATACCAAATACTCCAAATATTGATGAAATATTTCTGGAAATTTTACGAGACCATACCGCAGGAGACCCAATGGATGAAAAGATTAAATGGACTAACTTGGGTCGAGGCGAAATACGTGCAAGGTTGCGTAAAAAAGGCATAAAAGTAAGTGTTAATATAGTTAAGAAGTTATTAAAAAAACACAATTTTGTCAAGCGTAAAGCATTGAAAAAGACATCAACTGGCCAACATAAAAATAGAGACCAACAGTTCAAGAAGATAGCAAAATTGAGAGCTAAATATGAGAATAGTGATAATCCGATTATCAGCATTGATGCCAAAAAAAAGGAATCCATTGGAAATTTATATAGAGATGGACATCTTGAAACAACTGAAACAATAGAAGTTTTTGATCATGATTTTCCAAATCTAGCCGATGAAAAAGTGACCCCGTATGCGATATACGATTTAAAAAACAATGAATCGTTTGTAAATATAGGCACTAGTTGTGATACGAGCGATTTTGCATGTGATTCCATCAAAATGTGGTGGAATACAATAGGAAAACGTAAATTTCCCAATGCGACTTCAATTTTAATATTAGCTGACGGTGGTGGTAGCAATGGCAGTAGACATCATGTATTTAAAGAAAGTTTACAAAACTTATCAACTGAATTAAATATCGAATTCAGAATTGCTCATTATCCTCCCTATACTTCAAAATGGAACCCAATAGAACACCGAGTTTTCCCACATATAACCCGTTCTTTGTCAGGTGTAATTTTGCTTAGCGTGTCAATGTTAAAAGAATTAATAAAAAAGACAAAGACAAAAACCGGATTAAAAGTATTTGTCCGTGTTAGTAAAAAAGTATATGAAGCTTGAAAAAAGGTTGCAATTGATTTTTATGAATATGCGAATATTAAATTTGACAAAGTATTGGGCAATTGGAATTACACAGTAAATCCTATTTTGTAAAACGGGAAGTTATTTCGTGACCATTCCTAACGATAATTGTGCCATTCATAAACCTGCTCAGGCGCATCCTTTTGTGCAATAAAATGATCAACATGCCCTTGATAAGGGGGCAACCACATCGCGGCATAACCACACCGATTTTCAAAACCTTCTGCCAAGTTTGCCCGAAATGCCGACCAGTATGAGGGATAATCTGTATTATTGAGATTTTTTCTAATCCAATCATTCCCCTTTTTTCTGACTTTTTGATCAAACTCTTCAGGTTCAGGTACGCTTTTGACTTGAATCATAATCGCCTTTGTTGTTCCTCGTACATTACCCAACGGGGCCAAAATGGATCGTCAGGTGGAAGGGTTTTTATCAATTGTTGATAGACACGGTGATGATTCGCCACTGAACCACTTCGCATCAGCGAAGTAGCCGCATCAATCGCCTCTTCTGCCTCTAATGAGCGTGCTTGTTTTAAACCAAATATTTAAGAAATCAACCAACCGGTTTCATCCCCATGTTTTGCCCAAGGCCAGTCTTCAATGCTAACACTTTGTTTATCAAGATAAAAATGAAATAAGCGATCTGTCTCAGGGTGAAATTCAGGTTCCACGGAGGCCAAAATCAATGGGGCATGGGTTCCGGCAATGATTTGCACAGCCATGTCTTCATGTAAGTGACGCACGACTCTGAGTAGGGCTGGAAGAATCCGACGTTGCCATTGAGGATGAAGGTGTGCTTCGACTTCATCCAGCAATAACACCATTTGAGGTGCGGGTGTTTGTTGCAAAATTTCACAGGCCTTCAGGTGTTCACTCCACGCCCAAACCATCATATACGCCAATGCAATAATGCGTTTCATACCCGCTGACAGATGCAACAGGGGTACCTCACCATACTGAAATACAATAGTCGGAATCTCTCTGACATCTTCTAGCGACAGTCGAACCGTTTTATCGGAGGGTTTGATCACATCACCTTGCGGCGAGAGTTCAAGCAAAACTTGAGTTAATATCTCAAAAATTTTTGTTTCTCGTGATTGCCAACGCAACCAGTCGGCAAGTAAGCCATTGCTGACAATCCTTTTACCTTCTGATAACCCCTCCCAAATCGTTTGGTTTGAAAAATGAAAGGCATTTGAAAGGGCTGTCGTTTCAAGACGGTTTAAACTGCGAGCCGCATCCCAAACCGAGAATCCGCCATCGGCACGCGCATAAATGATTAAACCGGGCATTAACGGATGAGTTTCGCTCTTCCATTGCTGCGTATTGGCATCAAAATGACTGGTTATTTCGATCAAAGGTTCGGTTTTGAAAGTATAATGGATTTGGGGAAGAGCAGCGTCGTAAGTCTTAAAAGAACTCTCTTTGAGCATTCGATAACGCGGTAAGGCTGGCAATCCTGCCCAATTACCTGTTAAAACCCACCATGCGATATCAAGCACAAATGTTTTGCCTAAG
>JAYQWI020001450.1:0-3716 GCA_035871815.2 Candidatus Parabeggiatoa communis | reverse complement strand
TTTTTTAGATTGAGCTAACTCACTTCACAAGACTGAGTTTCTGCATAAACCGCCATAATCTTTTTTAATTCCTGCAAAACTGTCCTCTGCTGTGCGCTATTTAACTGTCGAGTCGCTTCAGTCATTTGCTGTTGTTCAAGTTGTTCGATAACTTGATTAACGCTTCGGCAACCTTCTTGACAAATCTGTTCTAAGCATAAATCAATCTGTTTGTCGATTGTGATCATTTGGGCTTCTCATTTAGGGTTCATTAACGTGTCGCCGCGATGATTGGTAGCCCGTTTTACTGAACCCCAAATAAACAGGTATTTTACCGCAAAGAGACGCGAAGCATCGCGTCTCTACGAAACCGCGAATTGTAGAGACGCGATGCTTCGCGTCTCAATTTTTGGCGAAAGTACTTATTATTGATGTGTGGAAATCAGGATTTCCAAACAATATCAAGTTCTTTAGCGGCCTTAACCTCATTTAAACGGCGTACTGGTAGAGTATAAGGCGCCTTTTTCAGGGTTTCTGGATTCTCTTTCGCTTCTTCTTGAATTTCACATAAGGCTTCGACAAAGCCATCTAAAGTTTGCTTGTCTTCCGTTTCGGTTGGTTCAATCAGTAAACATTCCGGTACCAGTAGCGGAAAATAGGTTGTGGGGGCATGATAACCTTTGTCAAGCAACCGTTTGGCAAAATCCATCGCCGTGACACCGTCTTGTTTGGCTTGACGTTTCAAAGTCACAATAAATTCATGGCTGGCACGTCGTTTAGGAAAGGCCATATCAAATCCGGCTTGCGTTAAACTGGCTTGCAAGTAATTGGCGTTTAAGGTGGAAAAATCGGCTATCCTTGACATGCCTTCACGTCCCACTAATCGGGCATAAATATAAGTCCGTAATGCCACCCCAATATTGCCGGGATGAGCTAATAAGCGCCCTATGCTTTGTGGATAATCTGATTCGTTCAACCACTGATATTGCTTGCCATCGTACCCCACGATGGGTATCGGTAAAAAGGGTAACAAACGATCATTCACACCGACAGGCCCAGCCCCTGGCCCGCCGCCCCCATGTGGTGTTGAAAAGGTTTTATGCAAATTGATATGGATGACATCAAAACCCATATCGCCTGGGCGTACTTTGCCTAAAATGGCGTTGAGATTCGCGCCATCGTAATATAATAAACCACCGACTTCGTGAATTGCTTCAGCGATTTCGCGAATATTTTGTTCAAACACGCCCAATGTAGAAGGATTCGTCAACATAATCCCAGCCGTTTGTGGGCCAACGGCTGCCCGTAATGCGGTAATATCAACATCGCCATCACTGTTAGTGGGTATTTCCCGCACTTTAAAACCACACATCACCGCAGAAGCCGGATTCGTACCGTGTGCGGCATCAGGTACCAACATTTCAGTTCGTTGCGTATCGCCTCGTGCGTCATGGTAAGCCCGTATCATGGCAACCCCGGCAAATTCGCCTTGTGCCCCAGCGGCGGGCACTAAAGAAACGCCTTTCATGCCGGTCACTTCTTTGAGCGTTTCTTGCAATTCATACAAACAACTCATGAGGCCTTGACTTTGTGATTCAAGGGCCGCCGGGTGATGAGATAAAAAGCCGGGTAGCATGGCCAAAGTATTACAGGCCCGCGGATTGTATTTCATCGTGCAGGAGCCCAGCGGATAAAAATGTGTGTCGATAGAAAAGTTTTTCTGAGACAAGCTCGTGTAATGGCGAACAACCTGCATTTCCGACACTTCTGGCAAAGAGGCGCGTTTTTTACGCCATAATTTATCAGGAATATCAGTGATTTCGGGACAACTGGCAGGATATTGTGAAGTCGTAGAACGTCCTGGACTGCTGTGTTCAAAAATTAACATAAAATGGCTCCAAATGGTGAATGACAAACTTTTGCAAACTAAAGTTTACACTCCAATCAGCTCGGAGTGCAAACTTTAGTTTGCGTATTAGTCCTGCCATTCATCAGGTAGTTGTGTCACTTTTTATTTTCCAGTCTGTTGATGTATCGGTTTTCCCAAGGGCCTAAAACGAAGTGTACCCTTAAAATAATCTTCCAATCTGTCATGGGCAATCTCAACATACTGCTCTTCTTTTTCACTGCCGATAGCGCGTCGGTTATGTTTGAGAGCCGCAATCAAAGAAGTGCCTACACCAGCATAAGGATCAAATACCCAATCATTTTCATTGGTGAGTAATAACTTCGCTTTGCGTCGATAAATAGTCTTCTATTGCAACGCGTTTCTCATATTCCTTACCTAAATTATAAGGCGGTGAAGTGACAATGAGAGAGATAGCCTTATCTGGAATAGTCGCAAGTAAGTCATTGGCATATCCATGATATAGGACTATATCAGCATCTGAATTAAAACGACTTTCAATTTTTTGAGTCAAATTCATTTTTTTATAGCGTTATCAATTCTCAAGTGTTGAACTGTGATTTTTATGAGTTCCTGAACTATGATGAGTGATTATTTTATGATTCATAACATCATTATTGGCATAATAATAGAAGTCAGCCTACAGAGCAAGCACAATTCTTCCTACGACAGAAACCATTAGCAATCACCCTTTTTCTCCACAATCTCAATCTCTTTCGTTGTTAAATCGTACAAACGATAGACTAATTGATCAATTTGTTTCTCAGTTGCTGCAATTCGGCGTTCGATGATTTTTTGTGTATGGGGATCATTGTTAGCCGCCCGTTGTTTGTTGAGTGCGAGCATTTGTTCAACCCATTCTACCAATTGATCATGATTCGCTTTGTCAGTTGGGTTGTCAAAGTCGATAGTGCGGATGGGAATCGGTTCCAAATATTGCCGATTATACGAATAATATCCACCTCTAAATGGACTACTGATCTGTTTGATAAACCAATCAAGTAGTTTTGAATTTAATAAACCAAGTAAATAAAAATAAGAAAGTGAACGGTATTGTTCTTTGAGAATAATGCCATAACCCCCACCACCGCCACCACCACTGCCTACAAAATAGTAATGACTTTTGTCGAAAGTAAATGAAGCTTGATTTGAAATACTGGGGGTTAAAATTTTTTCTTGTTCCATCTCGCTGAGATTTTGAGATCGTCCAAAAGCATACCACTTTTCATGTTGCCATTTTCCCGCTTCACGCGCTTCAAGCTGAGATTTATTTTTGAGTAAATATGCCCACGCCTTTGGGAAATCTTGTTGTAGTTCTGACAGGGATAATAATTTTGCTGTGCCCTCTTTTAAATGATAGGGAAACAAAATCGATTTTTTGACATTGATAATGTGATAACGTTTCAAATTGACAGAACCTTTGCAAAGAGGGTGCATGAGTTCTGCTTCAATATGATAAGTTTTTCCGGTAATCGCCGATTGATATGCCTTTTCTGACACCTTTTCCATAATAAATACGGCATCCGCACCCGTTACCAGCCCTTGAAATATTTTTGCGGTAATATTTTCTAACTTGATTGGCATGTGATTTAATCGTTCAAATAACGGCTTGCCTGCCCCAATGACAAAATGCCATTCATCATGTGTTAGCTTATCACTTTCAATGTCTTCTGGTATACCGGTTTTCGAGTCGTTTTGCCAAGCTGATAAATGATGTGCTTTGACAAAATGGAAATATTCCTGCTCTTGTTTATTCAAAAACAATAAACAGGTATAAGTTGTCGCATTCGCAAAAACTTGTTGATCACCAAAATGAACAACTTCTGCCAAA
>JAYQWI020001449.1:0-1934 GCA_035871815.2 Candidatus Parabeggiatoa communis | reverse complement strand
TCCAGCCCATCCCCTTATCTTGACGCTAGAGGAGATCAGAAAAACCGAGGCTTTGGTGAATCAAATCACCCTTGGAACACTTGACCCACCTGATCTGAACCGTTTGATTGCCGATACGCTCAGTTTCCCTTCAGAAAAAGCAATGCCACGGACTGAGTTGGTGGTTCAGAAAACACAAGGCAATCCGTTTTTTACCAATCAATTTCTCAAATTTCTACATGAAGATGGATTGATTACGTTTGACTTGAACTGTGGCTATTGGCAATGTGATTTGACCCAAGTGAAATTGCTAACGATTAGCGACGATGTGGTTGAATTTATGGGCCTTCAGTTACAAAAGTTGCCCGTGACTACCCAGCAGGTTTTGAAACTCGCGGCTTGTATTGGCAACCAATTTGACTTGGCGATGCTCGCCATTGTATACGAAAAATCCCAAGCCGAAACGGCTGCCGATTTATGGAAGGCCTTGCAAGAAGGGCTGGTTATACCGATTAACGAGGTGTACAAGTTTTTTCAGGCCTCAGAAGACGCTACTGAAGTGAGCGATAGGCAAAACTTATCAGTGCCTTACCAGTTTTTGCATGATCGGGTACAACAAGCCGCTTATTCTCTGATCAGAGAAGCGCAGAAACCAGCAACCCATCTCCAAATTGGGCGATTACTGAAAAGTCATACTCGTGAACAAGCACTTGACGATAACCTATTTGATATTGTCAACCAGTTGAATCTGGGTATCTCGTTAATAACGGAGCAAAGCGAGCGGGATGAGCTGGTGCAACTCAATTTCAAAGCCGGACGTAAAGCCAGAGCTTCTACCGCTTATACGGCGGCCAGCCGATATTTAACGGTAGCACTTGAACTGTTGCCAACAGAAAGCTGGCAGAACCAATATGACTTGACGTTGGCAGTGTACGAAGCAGGGGCCGAGGCAGCCTATCTCAGTGGTGACTTTGCGCGACAAGCACACACGCGTGAAATCGTGCTGGCACAAGCGAAAACCTTGTTGGATAAGGTGAAAACCTATGAAATCCAGATCCAAGTTCATTTGGCGCAGGCTCAACAACTCAAAGCACTGGAGATGGCATTATCGCTTCTGAAACAATTGGGGATAGACTTTCCAGACCAACCTAGTGAAAAAGACATTGAACTTTATCTACAAGAAACTCAGTTAGCTTGGGAGGGAAAACCGATTGAATCATTGTGTGATTTACCTGTGATGACAGACAAGAACATGCAAGCAGCAACGCGAATTTTAAGCGATATCGCAAGCACTTCCTATGAAGTCGCTCCAGATTTTTTTCCACTAATAGCGTGTAAAAATGTTCAATTATCGATCCACTATGGCAATGTGCCTGAATCTGCATTTAGTTATGTTGTTTATGGGCTCATTCAAATCAGCATGGGTGATATTGAGACGGGCTACCAATTTGGGCAATTGGCCTTGAGTGTCTTGGAAAAGTTTAATGCCAAAGAACTTAAGGCGAAAGTATATGATGGTTTTGGAGCCTGTATAGCACATTGGAAAGTTCATTTCAGGGAAATATTGAAATTGTCGCAAGAAGGTTATCAAAGTGGGTTGGAAGTTGGGGATTTTGGAGCAGGGGGCTATTGTATTGTTCAATACGGCATTAGTTCATATTATAGTGGTAGAGAACTGTCAGCACTGGAACGTGAAATGGCAAACTATACTGAGGCTCTCCGTCAAATCAAGCAAGAGATTTCTACTCATTACAACGAAATCTATCGACAAGCTGTTTTGAATTTGATGGGACAAGCGGAAAATCCATGCCGTATCATTGGCGCTGCATACAGTGAAGAAAAAATGTTGATTATTCATCAACAAAATAATGATCTACTTGCTCTGTTTTTTTTATATGCCAACAAAATTTTTCTGTCTTTTTTGTTTCAAGAGTACAAAAAGACCATTGAATATG
>JAYQWI020001448.1:0-8850 GCA_035871815.2 Candidatus Parabeggiatoa communis | reverse complement strand
TTAACGTTTCCCTTTCAGCCCTTTCAACCCTTTTTGGGCTTTCAGCCCTTTCAGCCCTTTTTGGGCTTTCAGCCCTTTCAGCCCTGCCTTCCCCTTGTCTTAACGTTTCCTCATCACTTTCCGGGGGGCCCTCGTTTTCTTCTGGGTCAAACTGGTAAACTAAATGCCCTGCCTCATCGCAGCTTAATTGTACTCTCGGGAAAGCCTCCCCGTTGGCGATGCGTTCTAAAAGGGCTCTGGATAAGGCCGGTAGCACAGTCTCTTTTAATAGGGTGTCAATTTGATGTCCCCCACTTTCCACAAAGGTGCTCCGTTTGACGAGGGGGTTCACTAACCGTTCATCATACGTTAATTGGGCATGGTGGCTTTTCCAACAACGCTGTTGTAGCGTGGTGAGTTTAAGATCAATAATCTCGCGGAGGGCGGATTCGTGTAAGGGCTGATAAGGTACAATCACCACCTGCCTTAACCAGTCTGCTTCAAAATGCGGTGATAAGGTCCGACGCATGGCCTGTTGTAAGGCTTCAAGCTTAGGCCAAGCCTTTGAGTCATCACCCCAGCGCGTGATCGCCTCGCTGCCAAGATGAGACGTGAAGAGGATGAGGGTGTTTTTAAAATCAATAACGTGGCCTTGGCTATTCGTCACCGTGCCTTTGTCAAACAGGGGCTTGAATAAGGCCATCATCCTTGGCGTGGCTTTTTCTATGTTTTTGATTAAGAGAACACAGTGGGGATCATGCTGCACGGCTTCAGTGAGCAAGACACTGGCCTCCTCCGATGTCGGCGAAAAAAAGCGGGGGGGCAGCGGATCGTCTGATAGGGTGATCGTGACGAGATGATGTTCTCCGCTATAAAGCTTATCCGCCAAAGCCCTGGCCGTTTCCGTTTTGCCCACACCCGGGGGCCCTACGAGTAAAAAGAGGCCTCTGGGTTTATTAGGATTATCAAGAGCCGCTTTATCGGTTTGTAGCGTGAGTGCTAAGGTTTCAATGGCTTTGGGTTGACTGATAATGCGTTCCGATAGCTTGTCTTTGAGATGCAGTAGGGTATTGATTTCATCCGTCAGCCGTATTTTATCAAGGGGCAATCCTGTCCAATCTGAAATGACGCTGGCAATCGTTTGGCCCTCGACGTGCGCGGATATCAAGGGATCATTGCCTTGAATCTTGGCCAGTTGTTGTTTCACGGCCTTTAATTCCGTTTGCAAGGGGTGTAAAGCTACCGTTTGATAAGCGGCTCCTTGGGGGTAAACCGTCATTTCGGCCGCGCCGTTTTCAGAGAAAACGCCCTGATTCGTTTCAGCCTTATTGATAGGGTTCATTTCTGGCTTGGCTTCAGCTTCTAATTCGCTGTTTTCAATAGGCGGTATTGAGGCCTCATTTTTAGAAATGTGGGGATTTAATCGCTCAGGTGTAACGGAAACGGTGTTTTGAGGGGAATTGAAGGCCTCCTTATTATCTGATTGAGCCGGTTCGCTGACTTGTCGAGAACGCTCTTTTTTATTAAAGGATAAGAGTGAAAAGCGATTATCAGCTTCTTGCTGCTCGCGAGCCGGAATGCCCTTCTTTTTGCGAAGAAAGGCTGGGGGAAATAAGCCATTTTCTTCTTTTGAAGGCAACAATTGGGCATGGGGAACCGATAAATCCTTATTCTCGTTTTTTGAAGGCACGCTGGGAACCGATAACCGGTTGTTATCAGCATTGCTTGGCGATAACGGTGTTGTTTTTTCCGCTTTGGATAAGCGGTTGTTATCAGCCTTGCTTGGCGATAAGGGTGTTGTCTTTTCCGCTTTCAATAACGGGTTGTTATCAGTAACCTGCTTGGCGATAACGGTGTTGTCTTTTCCGGGTTGTGGTAAGGGTGCCTGTGGTAAAGGCGAATTATCGTGACTAAGACGATTGTCTTCAGCTGGCTGAATGTCTTTTTTCGTTTTTTTCTGGGGAGAAACGAGTGAAGCTTCTAATTGTCTGATTTTGCTTACTAAATCTCGTTCTATTTGCCAACGTTCTTCTAGCTGCATTTTTTGACTTTCAAGCTGTTTTAATTCAGCCATTAAGTGTTCTAAACGCCGTTTATGCATAAGCCCCATCGTTTGTTCGCGTTGTAAAATCCGCCATTCTGCTTGCAAATCGGCGATATGTTGCAAAGTGACTTCTAACTTGGGGGGGGTACTGCCGTTTTGGGCAAGAGAAACCTTCGCACAAGCCGCATCTAATACACTGATCGCTTTTTCAGGCAAGCGTTGTTTTGAAAGATAACGATGTGACAAGCGCACAGCTTCTGATACGGCTTCATTCGTTAAGCGTACCTGATGATGTTTTTCTAAATGGCTTACCCGATGTCGTAACATTTTGATAGCCGTTGCTTCGCTGGGTTCATTGATTCTAATCACTTGAAACTGGCGCAGTAAAGCCGCTTCTTTTTCCAGGGCTTTTGGCTCTCTTTCCGTCGCTATGATAACGCGCAAGGTTCTGCGCTCAAGGGCTGGTTTTAATAAATAAATGATTTCATTTAATGGGGTATTCCCCGCTATCAAAGTTTGGATATCATCAATAAACCAAATCATCGGTTTAATGGAAACGGTGAGTTCTTGACTAATTTGTTCTATTATCTTTTCGGTGCCTTTAACGCCATACAATATCAGTCCTTTATTGAGTACACGCACTGAGACGTTTTGCAAACTGGGTGGCACCTCGCCTTTAGCCATTTTCAAGGCAACACCTTCTAGGGTAGTGCTTTTGCCAACACCGATATCACCGGTAAGAATAAGATTGTTTTGACTCTGGCGAGTTAAAATATCAATGATTTGACGGATTTCGCTTTCGCGCCCGACTACGGGCTCGTTAGGCTTTAAACGCAGTTGATGTGTTAAATCAATAGTATACTGTTCAATGGCCGATATAGGTGTCTTATGGGTTGAATCTGCCTGCTCATCCTTATCATCACTGTTTTTGGTATCTTGAGCCAAAGGCTGGGTTTCGCCAGATTGCTTTATTAATTTGTGCCATTCTTGCTGTAACGATTCGCGGGGAATTTTCAACAATGAGGGACACCTTTTGATAGCCTCCTCACGTAGTGACTCCTGTTCGAGAATAGCAAGTAATATTGCGCCTGAACGAATTAAATGACAATCAAATTGTAGAGAAGTCATCAGCCAAGCTTCACGCAACAAAGTGAGCGTAGCAGGTGCCAGAGATAAGGTGCGATCATTGCCGCGCTGACATTTTTCGGCCGCACGGGCGAGTTCCCATTTAAGCTTAGGTATTGATATCTCATACTGACGTAGAATCACTTGCATATCGGTATCAGATTGATCCAATAGTTTTTGCAACAAGTGTTCAATTTCTATGGTGTAGTAGCCTTGTACCACGCATAAGTCAGCGGCAAATTCAAAAGCTTTGTGACAAACGGGGTTAAGTTTTGTAAAAAGTGATTTAAGTTCGGCGCTCATGAAAGTCATTTATCGTTCAAGTCCAAGAGTAGAAACTTTGTCTGGTTTTCCGTACAAACTTTAGTTTGTTTCGGGTGTCATTAAAAATGAGGTGGGTTTCGCTCCGCGAAGCTCCGCTCTACCCACCCTACAACTATTACTTTTAATTTCAAATCCAATTCAAAGTAAAGTTTGAATTTTCAAATCCAATGCGGCAAAATTTTTATTATATATAATCCTTGCAATTAGTGTTAAAAATCACATCAATCTCATCATGGAAATTTATAAACAATTCAACATTGAAGCAGCGCATCGTTTACCTAATGTGCCAGAGGGACACAAATGTCATCGTTTACACGGCCATTCTTTTCAGATCACGCTCCATGTTTGCGGTGAGATAGGGGCGCACACTGGGTGGGTAATGGATTTTGCTGAGATTAAAAAGGCCTTTGCGCCACTGTATGAGCAGTTAGATCACCATTACCTTAACGATATTGAGGGATTAGAAAATCCAACGAGTGAAAATTTGGCGCGTTGGATTTGGCAACGTTTAAAGCCGACATTGCCCACTTTGTGTCAAATTGCAATACAAGAGACGTGTACAAGCGGCTGTCTTTATCGTGGTGAATGAGTAAATTAAAATTAGGCTATTTTAAATTCGCTAACTGCGAATAGCTTACCACCTATCAGTTTTCGTTTCGACGCGATGCCTCGCGTCTGTGTTTGTTTTCGTTTCGACGCGATGCCTCGCTAGAGACGCACGGCCGTGCGTCTCTACAATTGATAAATAAATACCCAATTTGCGCTTGTCATATTGTTGTCATAATCAGTTTTTAGAATGTGATGTTATATATATTAGGGGTAGTGCTGCAATGTGGGTGATGAAAGTTATAGGGGATCAGCCATATTCTATCACTACCATATTAGGTAATGCTTATAAACGGTAATATGAACACAACATCTGAAACGTCATCTCCTATTTTATCGGCATTAAACGATCCTGCAATTATTCGTCATCGCAAATTGCGCATGTTTAAAGATAAACTGGCTAAACATAGTATGACGATAGGCGGGATCAGTATCATCATTGCCATTAGTCTCATTTTCTTTTATTTGTTATACGTTGTTTTGCCGCTGTTCTTACCAGCCAGTATGGAAAAAGTTCAGCAGTTTAAGCTCCCAGCCCCTACGGTGGGAGAGACTTTACATCTTGCCATTGAAGAAAAAAATGAGCTCGGTGTGCGATTTACCCAGCAAGCTCATGCGGTATTTTTTGATCTGAAAGAGGGTACGGTTATTTCTGATAATACCCTTGCTGTGGATACCACGATTACCAGTTTTGCTGTGGCGGATTCGGCAAGCAATGTGGTGGCTTTTGGATTAAATAATGGGCAAGCATTGGTTGTCAAGCATACTTATGATATCAGTTATCCTAATGATATTCGCGTTATCACACCGCGTATTGAATATCCCTTGGGCAAAAAACCGATTGTGATTGATAAGCAAGGCAAGGCTTTAACACATCTTGATGTCCAAGTGGGTGAGGAAGAAAGCACCTTGGTTGCGGTAACCACAGATAATCGATTGGTATTGGCGAATTTAATTCAACAAGACTCGCTTTGGGATAATGAGGAATCGCTTTCTTTTGAGTCTCAAAACGGTGAGTTCTCTTTACCCCAAACTGAAATGACTCATTTTTTGTTGTTAGATAAAACACAACGTTTGGTGTATGTTGCTGATAGTGAGGGTCAAATTTCGCTTATTGATGTGAACACGAAAACGGAGCCTGAAGTGCTTCAGCGTCTCCGGGTGGTAGAGGTTGATCAGCACATTACCACATTAGAATTTCTGACAGGTGATATTTCATTGCTTGTCGGTGATTCAAAAGGCCGGATTTCACAATGGTTTACCGTGCGCGATGACAATAATAACAAGGTACTCACAAAGATTCGTCAATTCCATGAACAACAAGCACCGATTATTGGGCTGGTAACTGAAGAGCGTCGTAAAGGCTTTGTGGCGGCAGATAATACGGGGCAAGTAAGTGTCTATCATACGACAGCACAGCGCCTGTTAATGCAACAATCCATTAGCAAAACGGCGTTGACGCATCTTGCCATTTCACCGCGTGCGAATGTTTTATTAGCCGAAGATGAGAAGGGTATACAGGTTTGGGGGTTGCATAATGAACATCCTGAAATTTCAATGTCAGCTTTATGGGGCAAGGTTCATTATGAAAGTTATCAAGAACCGGCTTATGTTTGGCAATCGTCTTCAGCCAGTAATGATTTTGAACCCAAATTCAGTTTAACGCCACTGGCTTTTGGCACCTTAAAAGCGGCATTTTATGCCATGTTGATTGCCGTACCTTTAGGCGTTTTGGGCGCGATTTATGCCGCATACTTTATGAATCCCCGAATGCGTACAGTGGTGAAGCCAACCATTGAAATAATGGCGGCTTTGCCTACCGTGATTTTGGGTTTTCTGGCTGGTTTATGGTTAGCGCAGGTGATAGAAAAGAATTTACCGGGTGTCTTTACTTTATTATTCCTATTACCTACCGGTGTTTTACTGTTTGCTTATGCTTGGCGTTATATACCGAAATCGATGAGTAAAAAAATTCCAGACGGTTGGCAAGCGATTTTACTCATTCCCGTTATCTTATTCCTGACTTGGCTTTCTTTCGCACTCAGCCGCCCGATAGAACTCTGGCTCTTCAATGGTAATATGCCGCATTGGTTAACAATGGAATTCGGGATTGATTTTGATCAACGCAATGCCATCGTCGTCGGTATCGCTATGGGGTTGGCCGTGATTCCCATTATTTTTTCAATTGCTGAAGATGCCATATTTAGTGTACCCAAGCATTTAACGATGGGTTCATTAGCTTTAGGCGCTACCCCTTGGCAAACGATGATACGAGTTGTCTTACTCACAGCCAGCCCGGGTATTTTTTCAGCGATCATGATCGGCATGGGGCGAGCCGTTGGTGAAACCATGATTGTTCTCATGGCGACGGGTAATACACCCATTATGGATTTTAATATGTTTCAGGGATTACGCACGCTTTCTGCCAATATTGCGGTAGAAATGCCAGAGTCTGAAGTGCATAGTACCCATTTTCGTATTTTGTTCCTATCTGGCTTAGTCTTGTTTATTTTTACCTTTTTCTTCAACACGTTAGCAGAAGTCGTTCGTCATCGCTTGCGGCGTAAGTATAGTTCTTTATGAGGTGTTATTGTAGGGTGGGCTTTGGTGTTGCCCACCTAAACATTTTAAAAAATTCTGATTATCAATTTTTTGGATACCCGAAAGGGATTTTTCCCGCTGGCCCCCAAAATCCGTTATAAGCCCTTACCACCTATCAGTTTGTAAAATCGAGTACTTTGAAACTTCGTTACGGAACGCATATCACGAGGATAAGCGAATAATTCATTGATTTTATTATGTTTATTCGTTTATACCCGTCATTAGCTTCGCTGAGTTTCAAAGTACTCGCTTTTCAATAACTTAAACCAAACTGATAGGGGATAAGGTTATAACCCTAAAAAATCGTATGGAGAGAGTCTAAAATGAAAAACTGGTGGAAAAGTGGTGATCCTTGGATTTGGCTAACAGCGGCTTCTGTGACAATCAGTATTGTAACCGTTCTTGGCTTGTTAATTCTGATTGCGATGCGTGGTTTAGGGCATTTTTGGCCGACACCGATTATGGAAGCTGAGTATGTTGAACAGGATGGTAGAACGATTCATTTGATTGGTGAAATGCGTGATAAAGAAATCGTACCTGCATCGCGGTTACGAGAAAGTGGTTTAACCGTAGAAGGGGATTGGGCGACTCGCTATTTGATCAAAACGGGCAATCGTGATTTTTTGGGCTTAGATTTTCGTTGGATTATGGGTTCGGGTTTACACAATCAACACTATCCCGAAAAGTTAATGATGGTTGAGCGCCGTGAATGGGGTAATTTTTATGGCTACCTGAAAACGGTTAAGGAAAATGGCAAGGTTGTCAGCACAGGTGAAGTGGCATGGCATGAATTGCATAAACGTTTGGAACGAACTTTAGCGATTCATGACAGAATTCGCAGCATTGAAAAATATGATATGGGTGATATTAATCATGGCTTAGAACAGTTACGCTTATATCAACGGCGTTTAGAATTGGATAATGCACTTGATGCCCTTAAAAAAGCTGAGATTGCTGAAGAAAAAGCGAGCTTAAATGCACGTTTTGAAGCCCTGAGTCATAAATTAGGGCGATTATATCGAGCCATAAACCGTGATAGCTTCACTGCTAGTATTATGGATGGGCGCGTGGTTGATATTTCGCTTGCTAAAGTGGTACATATCCATCGCCCTAATGCCATGTCTTTGTCAGACAAACTCAGTTTTTATGCCCTAAAAGCTTGGGAATTTGTCAGCGATGATCCGCGTGAAGCGAATACAGAAGGCGGTATTTTTCCCGCTATTTTTGGTACCGTGATCATGGTGATTATCATGTCCATTATCGTCACGCCCATTGGTGTCATTGCCGCAGTGTATTTGCATGAATATGCTAAACAAGGTTTTTTGACCAGTACAATTCGTATTGCTGTCAATAACTTAGCCGGTGTGCCTTCCATTGTGTATGGCGTATTTGGTTTAGGCTTTTTTGTTTATTTTCTGGGTTCCAATATAGATCAATGGTTTTTTGCAGAGGCCTTACCCGCACCCACTTATGGCACACCCGGTATTTTTTGGGCCTCTTTAACACTCGCCTTGTTAACCGTACCCGTTGTGATTGTTTCTACCGAAGAAGGCCTCTCGCGTATTCCCAGTTCCATTCGTGAAGGCAGCTTAGCCTTAGGGGCCACTAAAGCGGAAACATTATGGCGTACCGTGCTACCGATGGCCAGTCCAGCAATGATGACCGGTTTGATCTTAGCCATTGCACGCGCCGCGGGAGAAGTCGCGCCCTTAATGCTAGTCGGGGTCGTCAAATTAGCCCCCTCTTTAGTAGTCGATTTTCAAGCTCCCTTTTTACATTTAGATCGTAAATTCATGCACTTAGGCTTTCACATTTACGATGTCGGCTTTCAAAGTCCGAATGTCGAAGCAGCACGACCCTTAGTTTACGCCACGGCCTTTTTATTAGTCGCCGTGATTGTGATTTTGAACCTAGCCGCGATTTGGATACGCAACAGTTTACGCGAAAAATATAAAGCACTAGAAACACTTTAAATAAGTCGGGTAGGCAACGTGTTTTTGTTGTCCACCCTTCTCAAAAAGGGTGGCATTTTTTTTCACAGGCGCAAAGTCGCGTTCAAAGCATTAAGAAGTAGAGACGCACGGCCGTGCGGCTCTACTTTGCGCCTTTGCGTGAGGTTAAAAACGCAAAACACAACCAATAACCATGATTTTAAAAACCCCCTATTACCT
>JAYQWI020001447.1:0-1776 GCA_035871815.2 Candidatus Parabeggiatoa communis | reverse complement strand
GCTAAGGCCGGGCGATCAACCCGTTTAAAAAACTGGTCAATCACTTTCTGGCTGCCCTCATCCTGACGCACATAAAAGGCCTCGCCTCGGCCGACTTCCGCTACCCGTTCTAACAAATAGCGATTAACGGATGAGCCAACGCCTAAACTAAAAACGCGCGCACCGCGCTTATCCTGCTCAATAGCCTGCAAAATCCCCAACTCATTACCGATATAACCGTCTGTCAGTAAGAAAGCAATGCGTAAATAACCGGCATTCGCGGGTTGCGCGAGTGCTTTTAAAATACCTTGCCGCATTCGCGTTCCACCGCTGCCTTGGAATCCTTCTACATAATCCAAAGCTTCTTTGACATGAGCCGGCGTGTTCTGTTTTGGCCTATCCCATAATGTGCCCGTATCTCCGGCAAAGCGCACGACGTTAAAGATATCAAGTGGGCGCATTCCTTTAATCAGCCGCTGCATCGCCTCTTTGGATTTATTCAGGGGAAAACCACGCATTGATCCCGATGTATCGACAATAAAAATCAATTCACGCGGTATCACTTGCTCATCCGTCACCGTCTTTTGGGGTTGAATGATCAGGGTAAAAAAACCACCGCGTTCATCATGGTGAGCAATCGTCGCGATTTCAGGCGCGGTGCCGGCCACTTCATAACGTAGCACGAAATCTTTATTCGGCAAAGTATCAGCAGGGTGAAGCTTGATATCGCTTTCATGCTCATTAATCACGCTTGTCTTAATAATATGAGAAGTGGAATGCACATTTTGAATGGGCACCCCGGCATCCAATTTCACCGATAACGCAATATCGTGTCCACTACGTGTACCCGGCCTCAACACTGGTGGGGTGATCCGAGATGCGTCAGGTACAACTTCAGTATCCGATGCCCAACCTGTGCCACTGTGTCCAACTGCGACTTCGCCTGGAATATACCGCGGGCCCACTACCATAGGGAAAACCAATTCATAATGCCCCTGATCATAACGCATGATATTGACATAACGAATCCTGATCTGAATATTATCGCCGGGCATAATATTTGCGACGGATTGGGTAAAAATATTAGGCCGTTCTTGCTCCAACAAAGAGGCCCTTTGCCCTTGTTGACGCGCCTGTTCATAAATCTCACGCGCCTCCTTGCGACGTTTGATCAGGCCTTTAATGGTACGCTGCCCAATGATCATCTGCATATCATCCACCGCCGCATCATTGGGCAATGGAAAAGTATAAACGGCCTCAATTGGCTTTTTAAAAGGGTTATAATAACGCTGAGTGACAACAGCACTGGCGACAAAACCGGAGACTTCAATTTTGACATCAGTATGCTGTAGGGGCATTTCCAATTTTTGAATTGGTTTGTCATCCCCAATTTGCAACACTTCAAGTGTGCCAGGATTCAGGCCTTCAGGCAAATTGCCCGGCCGCTCATTGGCAGAAGCCGGCAAAAGCCATAATGACCCAAAAAGGGCCATAAAAACAATCAGTTGTCGATACATAACATTCATTCCCCGTTTGTCGGTTTATCGTCATCTCGATGATCAAGTCAGTGGTATATTAATCTTATTTGGGAGTTGCCTAAGAAGTGAAGACATGAAGGAAAGAGAGACGAAAAGTGATTGATACTCTCGCTCTTGCGAAAGCATCCGTTTTCAAATTACTTTAAGCGATAACAGTATTTAGATAGGCGGACTCAAAATGCAACAATTTGGAGTATCGCTTCAAGCAACGAGGTTCATTTTAAATCATGTCAAATCATAAAGTAAATAGTTTATGTGT
>JAYQWI020001446.1:0-11660 GCA_035871815.2 Candidatus Parabeggiatoa communis | reverse complement strand
TGAGGGTGTTTCACCCGACCACTTGCCACCTTTTTTCCACACTTTGCGGACGATGCCATTTTCCATCTCATACGCCACCTCCATATCTTTTAAGTCATCAGGTGTTTTGTTGAGAAGAGGCACCAATTCGCTACTCAAAATTTTTTCACTGACAGGGCGGGGATCGCTACCCTTTTTAGTCTGTACGGTAATCATCACGTTCTTTTTTCCCTTGCTAGTCGTGATGATACTCAATGTTGACGTTTTAGGTTCTTCAGGCATAATATTCCTATTTATTTGATATTCTCAAAGGAGGGTTCGATATAAATATCAATCACGCAAAGCCGCTAAGCCGCTAAACATTGTGTAGCTACCCTTCTTAGCGACTTTGCGCCTTTGCGTGAACAAAAGTGAAAACATTTCTCTGAACATCTCTAGCCATTAGGCTTCAAGGAATCAACTCGCCATCACAAAGTTGCAATATCCTATTTAAAAAGGCTTTTAATTCAGGACACGCTTTTGCAGAAATGACTAAGTCTTTATCCTTCAAAATCCGGTGTGCATCCCGTGGTTTCTTGTATCTTCTCTTCTTTTTTCCAGATAGAAAAATCTCCTTAATGTGATAGGAAGGTGGTTTATTCAAATTGACTTGTTCTGGATGCTTACCAGGAACCCCTTTATTATGTCCTGCTAATTTTTGAATATCTGACCAATAAGGCAATAACCACGCCTCAAAATCATGATTAGCGACATGAGGATAAAAATGAGGGATCGAGCCGACCCATTCCAGCATTTTTTGCTTTGCATCTGCTGCACTTTTGAAATCATTTGTGCCCGTGTAAACATCAGTTAAAGCAATCACAGCGTCATACTTATCTTTCAATAAATAATTTCTGACCACACTTTTCAGTCTGACTTCAGAGGGGATGCGTCCATCATAAGCCATAAAATCTAATTTTGGCATTGCTCCTGTCAAACGGGTGTTCAAAAAGTTGAGTAGATGTGATTTAAAAGCCAATTCCGTTTTGCCTTCTACCAAAATGGCGATTTTCATATTTTCCCCCCCAAACGTCCCATTCGCCACAATTCATCCAGAGCGTAACTTTCAAGCCAAGCCTCTAAATCCAAATTATCTGCCCATTTGACTTGCGTTAATCCTTCTTTTTCATCCATCACTAACACTTGATCCGGTTCTAAAAAGCGAATTAATCGCTCTGAATGGGTTGCTACAATCAATTGTGTGTGTTCTGACACTTCGATCATGGCATCGCTTAGAATACTCAACAATTGAGGGTGTAAGCTGACTTCTGGTTCATCAATCAGTGTCACAGCACTCAATTTTGGACTGTATAATAATGTGATTAACCATAAAAATCGTAAAATGCCTTCAGACAGTTGGTTCAAGTAGAGAGGTTTTGAAAAATGTTTATCTTTCCACGTCATCGCCAATGTGCCGGCTGCAACTGGGGGAAAATCTAGGCGCTCAAAATTGGGAAAAGCAACTGCAAGCGTATCTTCTATGATCTCAAAACGGGTTTTATCAGTTTCACGCAGGTAAAAAAGACAGGCCACTAAATCTTCCCCATTGTGCCCAGGATGTGTAGCCGGTTGCATTTTTTGAGGTAAACGAATAGGGGCATGATAACCCACGTTTAAAGCATAAGCACTATAGTAACTGATATCGGCCAACTGCTGACGCAACATTTCAGGGATGTGTGAGCGTTTTGGTATTTGAAATAATGAGGTTTCAAACGGCGAATAGGCCCAAGTGGGGCGTACCAATTTGTTATTTTCTTCATCCCAATAGCTGATATCCGAGCGATTGGCCTCAATATATTTTAATCGCTGAGTGTCATTTTGGCCGATAACTTGCGTTAAGCTTTCTGTTCCTATTTCATAAGACATGCCTTTCAGGTTGAGTGTTAATGAATAATCTAATGGGTGTGCTGTTGGCAGTGCCATAGAAAGTTTAAAACCAGCACTTTCTGCCTGATCGTAAGTCAAAATATCTTGAATACCACCCCATTTTGAAAGAATATTTTGTGTGTGACCTTGTGCCGACGCTGATAATAAAGAAAACACTTCTAAAATCGACGTTTTACCCACCCCATTAGCACCAATCATCACGGTTAATGGACGCATTGCCATGTCGATTGAAAACAAACGTCGATAACCCGTAATCTGCATTTGTGTTAATTGATAGCGATTCATTTGCTAAATTTTATTTGCCCTGTTTGTAGGGGGAATCCCTTGTGGTTGCCCTTTTTGCCGTAATTATCTGAAAAACTAGAGCACTCCATTGATAGCGATTTATTCTCTTGACAAAATTTGAGAGGTGTACGCCAGATGGTGGGAAAGCGGGCACTAGGATTCAAGGAGAATATTGAAGTACCGGGCTGCCCGCTTACCCAGTCTACGATCTGGTGCCTTCTTAATTCTTTCCCCCACGACGATCTGACAACATGATCACTTTGGCTTCATTGGGATCATCCACTTTTTTGTCATCAATAATACGCGCCTGAAATTTAGTAGCGGATTGACCTAACAAATAAATTGAGGTGACCCCCATTTCTTCTGCGGCTTGAAAAGCCGCAATCGTCATAATCGCTGTGCCCGCGGTGAGATCAACACATACATTCTCCCTCTTATGTTGATCTAACAGGCCTCTGAGCAAAAATAAGCAATGCTGTTTTGTAGCCATGATGTCATAAGCTTGTTCATTATTCAAGCTATGATGACGGCTTTCAAAGCATTCAATGTTTTGAAATTTGTCTAACAAAGTATTCGTTTGATCTTTGACTAGAGGCGTCCAAACGAATTCAATTCGTTTGGGTTGAATATGGCGTAAGTGCCATTCCGTTTGACAATTCCGGCTCACCAAGATCAGACTGGCATCAAAAGCTTCTTTAGCTTCTTTCACTTCTTTACCGGTGCCCAGAAAAGCTGTGGCAGCCTCTTTGCGATGTGCCCAAGCGAGTAAGGCAAGCGCCCAAGCGGCCATGATAGATAACCAGCCCATGAGAACAGAAGCATTGTTAAACCACATAATCCAGGGGCCATATTGCCCTTGTTCATCAAATGTTGTGATCAGGCCAATCACTAAACTGCCCACACTCAGCAGTAAAAAGAGAGTCAAACCGGTGAGTACCGGGTTGAGCCGGGCGCGTCTGAGAAGCCGATACCAAAGAGTTGAAAAGAGACGGAAAAACATATTTTAATACTCGTTGTTTGTTGTAAAAGGTTTCGTAGGGGCAGAGCTTTGTATACTGCCCGAAGGCTATTAAAGTCTTGTGTCCTTGATGATTAAAAAACAAGCCTGAAGAGGTTTTCAGGGAAAAGGTAAAACCTTAATGCCATTAATAATTTAAGGGCATACACGCAGGTCAGGCCCTACAAAACCCAGCGTATTCAGGGACTGTAGTGGCTGCCTTTGCGTGTTCGCCCAGGCTTTCCATCTTCACGTTTTTGCGCGCAAAAATGCGAAAACGAAGGTGGCATTGAGGTGAAACCTAGGAAAAGCTAATAAATTGGTTTTAATTTAAATTAAACTTAACCAACGTTCTTCGAGAACCACTTGATTGCCATGTTGACCGGCTAAAGTGAGTTTCCCATCAGCATCACGAGGTAAGCCAAAATATTCCTGCGTTTTTAAGCATACTCGCTGATTTTTCTCCAAACCGGGAACCGGTACAAACCATTTTCCAATACGCGCCGTGGCAAGAATTGACCAATTGTCTTGATCTAAATCGTCGATTTCGCGTGCTTGATCGCTTGCTTGCCACTGTTCACCCCATAATAAATATTGGTTTGCATTTATGGAGAGTTCGTTTAAGGGCTCTGCGCGTTGCCAGCCCTGCCAATCAGGTGCCTTGTTTGCCTCATCGAATAGATAAACGGCACGGCCTAATCCATCCGTATTGGGTTCTCTCAACCAACGCAATTCGGCTTGCTCATGAAATAAACGCGCTTCAAATACCTGTTCTAACGCAAAGGGTTTACCATGAGCATCGCTGATTTGAGCCGATTCTTCCCAGCGTCCGAATTGGCATTGTGTTGGGGTATAAAATAAGCCAATGCTGCCTTTCGCTAAGGATAACTCAATCACATTCTGAAGTGTGATACCGGCATGTTGATAATAAAATAATTTAGCCATTTGGACACTCCTTTTGAGCATTAACCCAATTTTGCCACTCACTTTGTAGGCTTTGCAGTTGTTTCAGGGCCGTTTCAGGTAACTTATTTAAAGAAAAAGGTTTTTCTAAAGACAGGCCATTTAACCAATGTGGGTTCTCCGTTTCGCCCGTTTGTTTGAAAGTCACTTTGTTAATGTTTAAAGTACCATAACCCCGATTGACACCAAAACCGATTGGTAAACGCTGTTCGCTTAAATCGCGTAACAGCAAGAGGAGTAAAGCCACAGCCGGGGTTTTTAAATCGTTCGGCAAACGATCTTGATCACCCTTGCCTAAATCTAAGCGCATTTCAATCGGTTCCCATTTGACTTGAAAAGGTTCAAGGGCACTGTAGAGAAAACCGTCAGCCGCGCCCCCTGTCCAACGATCAATACCCAGATGAAAAGCTTGCTCAAAATAGGATTGTTGCGCTTGTCTAAGTCCAGCCTGATCCAGTGCCGTATACAACGGATTGATTTCAGAGGGCCTTGCCTCTTTAATCTTGTGCCATTCTTGCAATGTCGATTTGGCATTTTCAACCTCTTGCCATTGTTGCGTCGTACACTCTGTATTTTGAGCATAGCAAGTACGAACCGTTAGACAACCTTTACCGGCTGCGGCTATTGGATTAGCAGCTTGAATATCTTTGGCCTCTTGAACCGTTTTGGAAGTCTTTTCTGCTTTTTTTGCCGTTCCAAACAGATAGTCTACCAAGGGCACTTCAAGCTGTTCTATCCAATGATTAGATTTGAGCCACTTTTCTGGAAAATCTCGACGGTTTAAGACTGTGCGAACAATTCGCTCGGCTTGATTGCGTAATACGCCTTTCAAAGTGCTTCCGGGTAAGACTAAAGTCAATAAACCGTTGTCAACGCCTGAAACTCTCGGTAATATATCAACAGCAATGCCATCATAGCTGGCTTTAGTCATCATAGGGCCAACAGGGCTCCAATCAATTTCGACCTGTAAAATGTTAGGATGACGACAAATCAAGCTTTTATCTGCTGCAATCAAGGCTTCACAATCTAAATCTTGACTATCTGTCTTGTCTGCTAACCAGCTTAAAATAGAAACCTGTTTTGTCCAATCGACTTCACGCAATTGCGGTGCCATTAATTTAACTTGTCCTAAACCGCGTGTCGTAGCCGCCCCCAATGCCATTTGCCCATCCTGCAACGCTTTCATCAGATAGCCTAACATGGCTCGCATCGTATTCGCTTGATCACGCTCAAGCGGTAAATCGACATATAATGCTAAATCTAACAGAGTGCCTTTAGGGAGAACGGTGCGATCAAACTTAACATGTTCCTCGGCCGTTCCAGATTTACGGTTAATGCCAACACTGTTCCAAAGTTCTTCTGGTAAATCACGCGGTAAAATGACTTTAGCCTCTTCAACGAAGACACGACTGGCCCAACCTTCAGGTTTTTTATATCGCGTTTCATCAGGCTCTTTCTTAGGTTGTTGAGGGCCCCATAATTGATTTAGGATTTCTGTCAAGATATCTTGATCGTCAAAATGTCTTTCCATCCAAGAACGAAATACGCCAGCCAGTGAAGTGCCAGGCACATAAAGTTCGCCTAACCCATTTCTGGCTAAAGGCATATCCTCCTCAACACTGTCAGCTATTCCCCCGACGTGCAACGGCATTTTTGCTTGTAACTTCCCTGTGAAGGTTAAGCGTGTTGAAAGTTTTCTGGCCATCTGTTTTCAGTTATCAGTTATCAGTTATCAGTTATCAGTTATCAGTTATCAGTTATCAGTTATCAGTTATCAACAAATTCTTAAAACAGCTTCTAAGTGGGCAAAGGTACAAAAACGGAATCAATGGTTAAGACTAAATCAGGTAATACGGTTGAATGCAGCTGTTCGCGCCTAACAAATTGCCCTTCTAGTTCGTATTCAGCAGTGTCACTGGAACGGGTATACACTTCAATAAAGCGAAGGCGAGGATCAACTAGCCAGTATTCTCGGACACCCGCAAGCTCATAAGCCGCAAATTTGATATAACGATCTGTGCGAATGGAACTAGGGGAGATGACTTCAATGATTAAATCAGGCGCACCTTCAAAGTATTTGTCACCCATTTTAGGTTGTCGTTCTGCTGGAATAAAAAACACATCAGGTTGCACAGGTTTCGCTGTCTCAGAGAGATGGATTTCAAAAGGCGCAACGAGTACGACACCCAATTTATGTTGATCAACATGTTCATCAAGTAAGCGGGCCAGTTTAGTGACGGCAAATTGGTGATTATAACTAGGGGCATTCGCCATATAAAGGACTCCATTAATGATTTCATAACGCTTGCCATCATTGGGTAAACGTAGGTAGTCTGCATACGTCCATTGACCTCTTTTTGCCCCTTTTTCATCAACGGGCCGATCGATGGATAGCTGCTCTGTTGATGTTTGTTGCATCATAATTGATTCCTTAATTGATTTGTCATTAATATGGAGAATCAGTATTGTATGATCGTTTAAAACAGGAAGCCAATAGTTACTTAAATGCCCAGAATGGGTTTTCAGGCATGAAAATGTGAATACCCCCAGGTGAAACATGAATGCCATATCGTATCGGGCGCAGGTCTGCTCCTACAAAACCCCAGGTATTCAAAGGCTGTAGGGGCTGCCCGATCGTGTTCCCCCAGGCTTAAAATGGCATTGAGCTGAAACCTAGAGAAGGCGCTTAAAAGCGGAAAAGCCAATTAGCTTTCTCTTTCATAATGGATAGCAACCACAAACAAGGTTCGCACCGCTTCGGCCCAAAGTGTTTCTTCTAAATTGGCCTTACCATTTGCGCGTAAGGTGGGAAACATCTGTTTTAAACCGTTTTGTTCCCCCGCTTTTTGTAATGTCTCCCAGATAAGCTGTGGTTTTTGTATGACATCGCTAATCAGGTTCAAAGCTTGAACTGTCCATTTATCCCGGCGATTCTCCGTTTTACGCAAATGTGCTAACCACTCTATCACCTGCTGTTTATCAGCCGCATTTTGCATTCGAGTTAAGGTAGCACGTAATGCGCCTAATTGACTATTAGGGGGCCTGTTATTCTGCCAAGCAAACGTTTTATGGCGTATTGCCGTGTTTTCTGATAAGGCGAGGGCCGCATGTTGGATGTCTTTACGCCAAGCGGCTGTTTCCAAAATACTGACAAATGCGTC
Source organism: Candidatus Parabeggiatoa communis (assembly GCA_035871815.2). Lineage (GTDB taxonomy): Bacteria > Pseudomonadota > Gammaproteobacteria > Beggiatoales > Beggiatoaceae > Parabeggiatoa > Parabeggiatoa communis. Next base: position 4,349 of record JAYQWI020001446.1, on the reverse strand, counting down.
ATTATCTTGAGCAAAATGTGAAATGCCTTCCTCTGACGAGGCAGTTTCCCAGATTGCTGGGGGCAAATTTGATAATGCTTGCATTAACAAGGGCGGATTAAAACGCACTTCGCCAAAACCTTCTGCGCGACGTTCACCTAAACCACGCTGCATTAAGGCTTGTAATTGATTATCGTCTAAACTGCCCGCTTGACATTCAAAAACCAAGCATGAGCCGGCCGCTAATCCAATATAAGAAGGGCGCGGTTGTCCCCATTCTTGATGCCAGCCATCAGTGCGGTTGGTGCGAATCAGGGCTGATAGCGCCTGATTTTGTCGCAGTGATAAGGTGATATTTAACTGTGTTTCCAGTTCTTTTTGTAAATCATTCAGATCGGTACTAGGGCGCAAACGCGCATCTCGTAGCAGTAAATCGGAACATAACCACACAACCAGCTTTTGATTATCGTGTTGTAACGGTTGACTGGGCAGAAGCTGACAGGGGCCAACGGATAATTGCACCCAGCCATAATCATCTTTTTTGGAACTGCCTATCCGAATATCGCTATTTAATGTTTCCCACCACTTTTCATTCACGGCTTGCAATTGATTAGCGAGGGATTGACGTACTTTCAAAATCGCTTGTAAGCGAGTACCCGCTTTAATGGCTTCAAAAGTGAATACACCACCTACTTCTTCGCTTGGACGCTGTTCCTGATCTTCAATAGTACCGTGTGTCGTCACTTGTAAATCCATTTCAAATAAACGGGGTAAGGTATTATCTGTTTCATTAAATGGGCTGATATACCCTTCGCGATGTTGCTTTAACTGAGCGATTTTATCAGACTCATCAAGCCCTTCTTCTAAACGATTCCAAACGGGGCCACCCTGATTATCTTTATTATTCAAGCCTTTATTTTCTTTTTCGTGAAATAAGGCCATCGGCACAGGTAAGCCACGAGTATTGAACACGTCCAAATAAGCAGGGCTGATTTGCATATCGCCTTTAGCCACCTCATTAAATAAATTGAGTTTAATGTGTTGCTTAAGTCGTTTTGTTACCGGCCCAAGTAAATGGGTACCGGGAATATAATCAAGACTGCTCATCACATTACCAAGTTCACCTTTGAGTACAATGACCGGACTTTTGAGGCTTAAATAGAGGGGAACTTGTACCCAAGTATCGGTTTGTAAAGCGTTATTGCCTACGACGAATTGACGCACTTTATCGTGTGATTGCGGTTCGGGGGCAATGGGTTGTTGTTTGAGAATGTTTAAAGCGTCTTCTTGAGTCATCGTGTCAAATTTAAATTCACAACGCCCTAAACCGCGTCGCCGTTTACCCCCTAGCCTTTCAACCGCTTTAGCACCTGCCCATAATAAGGCCTGAGCAGTTTGCTGTTCGCTCTCGCTCAAGCCCTTGTCAAGGGCAACTTGCGCTTCTAATAGCGCCCCAGTGCGAACCACTTCGTCAAAATGTAGATGTTTATCAATAGTTTGACCCGTTTGACGATCAATACGGGCACTGGGTTTGACCCAAGTCAGCGCCTCTTTTAAGGGCAAACAGTGTTCCAATTGTTGCCGCAAGGCTTTTGGAAAACGGGCTGAACGTATGCTTAAGCGGGCAGATTGTGGTGCGATTTCAGGTTGGCTTTTAGCGCGTTCATTCGGTTGATCGCCAAATAAGGTGCTTACCCAAGTTTGCCAACCGCCATTCGCTTGCTCGTTATCTAGGCCAACTGCCAGTTGTTCACAGGCATCACGCCATATCCCGGTAATCGTTTTCGCGGGCACATAAGGCAAACCGTCTTGAGGATGACGACGGACTAATTTATCAATATGCCCTGGTTGTCCAGAACCTTCACCGATATGCCAGTCACTCAGAAAGCGTATTTTAAGTGTTTTCACAATAGTCATTTCCAGATCATAAGAACGACAGGGTTTGTATATCATATTTCACATTTCACGCAAAAAGTATAACGACAAGGAAAGGGCATGAAAGGATAGGTACCTTACCACCTATCTGTTTTCTATAATGCTATGTTTCTATGCCTCGCATCTGTGTTTTTGTAGACGCGATGCCTAGCTAGAGACGCACGGCCTAGCTAGAGACGCACGGCCGTGCGTCTCTACTCTAATCCTTTCTTATATACAATCCTTGTCGTTATTCTTCACGATAATAATCTTTCCAAAGTTCTGCGACTTCTAAGGCATCTAAAAACCGGGTTTCCCAATAACGATCCTTTTTTAGATAACGAAATAATCCTTCTACCTTGATGTCTTTATCTGGTTGTTCTACAAAACTACTGAAGCTATGGTAACGTTCCAGCATCAATTTAAAACGTCCATTCGCGACATCACGCCCTAAAAACAGGCCATCGCGTAAACTATGCACTTGGTTATTGGGCAGTTGACGGCGGCCTTCGTCATCTGTTTTCAAGAGTGCTTGAATACGTGCAAATAAGGCGCTAATACGGTGTTGGTATACCCAATTAAAGCCAACAACACGGAAGCTTTCCGCTTTGTCATTGAAGTTCAACGCCTGTTTAATATTGGCATCAGCCGTCACGACGTAAGGTTTGGCAGTTAATCGGGTTTGATTACCCTCATCCAGATTCTGATCCACTTTGAGATGTTCACGGATTTCCCTTAAATGCGAGAACGAGGCATCATAAAGCAAATGGAAATCCATAGCGGAACAGGGATAAGGTAGCCGTTCTTTTTGAGGGGTGTCGATATAAAATTGCTTTTTAACGGTTTTGGCTGATTTAATCAGTTCTTCTGCCAAATTATAACTATTATGAAAGGGAAAATGAGGTTTGGTAATGGCAATACCGGCACAGGCTGACAAGCGTCGGGCATGGTGGGCTTTTTCGGCAATGTTAGGTATGATGCCATTATAAATATCTGACTTTTCCGTTAACCGCTCAAATGCTTTGAGAAAAATGCGGGTAAATTCTAAGGCATATTCTCCATCACAAATCACAGTCAGATCATCGCCGCCTAAGACTAGGGGCACAATAGGCAAGATTTTGTTTTTAGAGTGTTTGCCTTTCAGTTCGGTTAACACATTGAGTGCATAACGAAACGCATTCTCAGTCACCTGTTCCAAAGCCAGAGAAAATGAGCGATATTGGTTGACATAATGACGGTTTTGTTCAGCGCCCTGATAGTCGATATAGCGATCAAAGTTGAGAAATATTTTGCCTAAACCATTACCATCGGCATGAACGACAGCAAACCAATTTGGAACAAAATCCTCTTCCAATTCTGGAATCGTCTTCAGAACGTCATGTCCAGAGCCTTTTAAAATATGAGCTATCCGTTTTCGCCAATGGTTGGCTGCTTCTAGTTTGACTCGACTAACGGCTGAGATTGCGACACCGTCATTATCAAGTTGCCGTGCGGGTAATCCTGAACTTTGACATAAAGCGGTGATAGGTGAACTCGGAAATCTAGCAGCAGGATGGGGGCGAGTACTATGCACTTGTTCAAATTGTTGATGTACGGTTTTGATTTGCTCATGAATTGAATCGTTTTCCCAATCAAAAGGTTCGGAGATGACACCGCAAATGTCTAAACCAGGGGCCTCTTTTAAGGCCTGTTTTGTGACAGATGAAACAATTTTTTTAGCCACTTCTCTGTCTTTAACCAATAACAAGGCTTTACCCGAAGTCGCGACAATGACTTCTATTTGTGCTATCAGTGGATTCGTTTTAATCTGACTGATATTAGCCCTGAGTCTATTGGGGTCATCTGACCACAAATTTTGAGGCCCCTCTTGCTCTTGAACCGCCTTGAGTACGAATTGTGTACAGGCCCGATAAGTCAGTTCAGAGGCTCCCACATTTTCACGTAAGCGATTAGTCGCGAATAAATAGGCTTGATTGCCAGAGGTTTCTAATAAAACCAGATACATTTGAATAGCCTTTTTCTCTTTAAAAAATATTGTCGTTAATAATATATCCTACATTTCGCACTAAAATATCGACTTAAAAAAGTTTTAAATAAATACTCAAGGTGATGTTTTAAGTACTGAACCACAAATAAACAGGTATTTTACCGCAAAGAGACGCGATGCTTCGCGTCTCTAATTACAAATAAACATTGCTTCTATTAAAATACCTCAAAATTTATGGTTCAGTACTTAAACACTAAGCCGTGTAGGGTGGGCAAACGTGTTTTTTCTTCCCCACGATTTAAATCAGATATTGTGACTACTTTAATTTGGACTTATAAGGAAAATTGATATGTTTTTAAAAAAAATTCAAATAGAAAAGTTTAGAGTTTTAGAAAATGTAAATTTTGATTTTAAACAAAGATTTACACCGACTATTTTTCCTTTAGGCAGTTTAAATGGTGGTGGAAAA
>JAYQWI020001445.1:0-3812 GCA_035871815.2 Candidatus Parabeggiatoa communis | reverse complement strand
ATCGTGTGCTTATATCGTTTTTTCAATACCGGCTTGAGATGTTCGTCTTGTGTTGATAATTTGGCCGCTATCGTATAACACCCCATTTTAAAATCCGTTTCAATGGATTCACCGGCCGCGATGGGATCATAAAAACCAATGGCAAATTGAATCGCGGCTTTATCTTTAATAGGTTGATTCATGCCAATCACATAATCAATATGTTTGACAATCGCACTGGCTTGTACGGCCGTGAAACAGGCATTGAGTATCACGCATTCAATTTGATTGTGATAAGGTTCAAAAACTTGAGCCAGTGTTGTCGTACTCAAAGCGCGCTTTTTTCCTTGTTCATTTTCTAAGATAATGCCGTTTTCTGCGGCACCATGCCCCGAAAAATGAACAAAATGGGGTTTGATATCTAATAAGGCGCGACGTACTTCATCGGGCGTAACCGCTAAGCGTGCTTTTAACTCAAATTGTTCATGAGGTTGATTGCGTTGTAAGGCTTTCTCAATTTCCTCAATTTCTTCGGTTAATTTGAGTTTTGTTGTATCTGTTGGGTTGGCCGTCAGCATTAGGATGGTTTTTGGCATTTCAGTTATCAGTTATCAGTTATCATAGGAAACGGCGTGATTGGAGTGCATCGATTTTCGTTCCCAATTTATTTTGCGGCCTGATTTTCGTTCCCAATTTATTTTGCGGCCCTCTTGGAGTGCAAAATTTATTTTGCGGCCTGATTTTCGTTCCCAATTTATTTTGCGGCCCTCTTGGAGTGCAAAATTTATTTTGCGGTTCGATTTTCTTGATATAACTGTACTTTATTCAATCGGGAAACGCTATAACGGCAAAATAAATTTTGAACGAAAAGCTAACGGCAAAATAAATTTTGCACTCTAAGCTAACGGCAAAATCAAGTTATTTTGCAATGACCCATGATGTTGTTAAAATGAACTTATTTTAATGTAGTGAATAATTGCTTGCCCTTGGGCAATTAGGATATTATGGGTATCTTTCCAAAAGAAGCCATTTTATGAGCGAAGGGATTGATATTTAATGACAACATTTCGAACTAATCTAATGAAAATTGATTTTACAAAAATCCTTACGATACCTGAAGACTTTTATTGGTTTAATGAACCGACGTATCGTCTTGATCACGGTTTAATGATGACAACCAAACCAGAGACAGACTTTTGGCAACGGACTCATTATGGATTTCAACGAGATGATGGACATTGTCTTTTAAGCCATATAAACGGTGATTTCACGATAGAAACGCATACCCAATTTAATCCCGTTTCTCAATATGATCAATGTGGGCTTATGATTAGACTGGATAATGAAAATTGGATCAAATGCTCAGTTGAATATGAAGATACCAAGAACAGTCGTTTAGGTTCAGTTGTCACCAATGAAGGCTATTCAGATTGGGCAACGCAAGATATCCCTTCTTCTACCAGGGCAATGCACTATTTGATAGAGAGAAAAGGCAATGATTTTTTGATTCAATATGCCTTCAATCATGATGAATGGCATCAAATGCGGATTGCTCATTTACGTCAAGCTCAAGAAAACCTTCAAATTGGCATTTATGCTTGTAGCCCAGTTGGCAAAGGATTTGAATGTCAATTTAATGAGATTAAGATTACTCAAAAAACATAAGGCTTGTCCGACATAAGAAGATAGATTAGATAGAACGCTGATTCTCATGATTGTCATGATTAACACTGATTAAAATAAATAATTTTAAAACTAAGATTATGCCTATTTTCCATAATGAGTTTGTAATTCATTGTAGACAAAGAAAATAAAACCTATTTCGAGGTATAAAGGAAGTTTAATGCCTTATAAGAACGAATGGTGGAAAACTGGTGTTATTTATCAAGTTTATCCGCGTAGCTTTCAGGATTCCAATGGTGATGGCATTGGCGACTTGCCCGGTATTATGCAGCGGCTGGACTATTTACAGTGGTTAGGGGTGGATGCGATTTGGGTGTCGCCCTGTTTTCCATCACCAATGGTTGATTTTGGCTATGATATCAGCGATCATACCGATATTGCTCCCATTTTTGGCACGCTTGCCGATATGGATGCGCTGATCTCGGCCACCCATGCGCATGGCATGAAGATTATTCTCGATTATGTGCCGGCCCATACTTCTGATCAACATCCTTGGTTTATTGAATCGCGTGCGTCGCGTGATAATCCAAAGCGCGACTGGTATGTTTGGCGTGATCAGGCCCCCGATGGTGGCCTGCCCAATAACTGGCTCAGTCGTTTTGATGGTGAAACGGTTTGGGAATGGGATGAAAAAACAGGGCAGTATTATATGCACTATTTTTTCAAGCAACAACCCGATCTCAACTGGCATAATCCTGAATTACGTGCCACGATGCTAGATATCCTTCGTTTCTGGTTTGAACGTGGGATTGATGGCCTGCGTGTTGATGCCTGTTATCGTGCTATAAAAGATCCTTTTTTTCGTGATAATCCGCCTAATCCTGATTGGCATATCGGCATGGATCCGTCTTTGAAAATGATTGAAAAATATACCAAGAACTTGCCCGCAGTGCATCACTTTAATCGCTGGGTGCGTGCGGTGGCCGATGAATATGACGAGCGCATGTTGTATGGTGAAATCTACTTATCGACAGAAGAAGTCATGACACATTATGGCCAAAATGATGAGTTTCATCTCCCCCTAAATTCGGGTATATTTTCTACTCCTTGGCATGCCGAAGCAATGTCTGGGCTTGTCGAATACTATGAAAGCTTATTACCAGAAGGTGCTTGGCCTAATTGGGTGATCGATAATCATGATAAACATCGCTTTGCCAGTCAAGTAGGCACGGCTCAAGCGCGGGTGGGGATGATGCTCTTACTCAGCTTGCGTGGCACTCCAATGCTTTATTATGGTGATGAAATTGGCATGGCGGATGTTGACATACCGCTAGATGAAATCCAAGATCCTTGGGAAAAATCGGCTCCAAACTTAGGTTTAGGGCGTGATCCAGAACGGACACCCATGCAATGGAATAGCAGCCCTAATGCCGGCTTCTGTCAGCCAGAGGTTTCGCCTTGGCTGCGCCTTGCCGATGACTACGAACAAGTGAATGTGGCCAGTTCGCGTGAGAAACCCGATTCCATGCTGTCTCTCACGCACGCGCTCATTAAGCTTCGTCGCGTTACACCCGCGTTGAGTGTAGGAGACTATTATTCTCTCTATGCACCAGAAGGCATTTTTGCTTATCGCCGTTTGCAAGATGAGGAACACATCATTATCGCACTCAATTTTACCCCGCATCCTAAAACGTGGATATTGCCTGTGGAAATGCGGGGCGTTTCTAGCATACTGCTTTCAACGCACTTGGATCGACAAGGCGAGAAACTGGGAGAGTCAGTGGACTTGCGGGGTGATGAAGGGGTGATATTAGGGCGATGTTCGTAGTAAAGTGTCATTATAGCGTTTTCCTTTTGAGTGAACCGAAGGGAAGATACGCTAAATACATGATTTGTAGGGGCAAGCCCTTGTGGTTGCCCTCTTTTGTATTTAACCCAAACGAAAAATGCTATAGATAGAATAGTTATCCAAAAGGAGCCGCATTTTTAAACAACAGGACGAAAATCGGGCAGCAAAATGAATTTGGAACGAAAGTCGGGCCGCAAAATCACCGCCGAATATTGTTTAACTTAACTTCTGTCTCTACTCAACGACTTTCAACACACACAAAATGACAATGCGTGTTTTACATCTCATTGATTCGCTAACGCCAGGCGGGGCACAGACGATTGCACTTGAACCCTTTGATGTTCAGTTGAATAATACTGAT
>JAYQWI020001444.1:0-9778 GCA_035871815.2 Candidatus Parabeggiatoa communis | reverse complement strand
CCACTATTTTGATTGGACAGAACAAGGCAAGCTCTTGATCGAATTACCTTACATGCCGCCCGATGCCAGAATAGAAACCCGTGAAGTAGAAAGCTTATATCAAGCTGTTCGGGCCTGGATAGATGGGCCTGTGTAATATTATAGATTTTCGTTCCAAATTTATTTTCGCGAAGCTTTTCAAACCAAATTTATTTGTTTACCACCACGCTTTTTTTCAACACAGAGTTCACAGAGTACCACAGAGTGCCACAGAGAATAAGTCTATGATTTTAAAACGATATGATCATATAACATACCGTGTTTATGTCTGTATTTTTTAACCAGAATTCCTGATCAAAAACACACCTATTTCATAGCATGAAATATCAGAATATCAATAAAAATAAAATATTTATTTTCTGTGGCACTCTGTAAACGAAGTGAACTCTGTGTTGGAAAAAAAAGTTGGATGAACGCCATGAGTCCAGAACCTATTTAGTGAGAACGTAGAGGCCTATCCAATTGAGCATGTTCAGCACTTATATAGTGCCCTCCACAGTCTATTCCACTTAGCAACGACTGCCGGAAATGAAACATCTGCCTCATAAGCATTATCTGTTTTATACTTGATGCTCAAGTTTTTGAGGTTTAGCAAGCTTTGCTACGATCCCTTTTTGAGCGTTAAGATAATTGATTGATTTTTAATAATGTTATTTTTTTTTTTGGCTTAAAATGATATTACCCCCTGCGTGCAAGCAAACAAAGCCGCTAAGGGTTTTGTATTGTGGTAATATATTGACAACATAATTTGATATTAAAAAATTTGTCAAATAACTCAAAGGTTTTTTTATGAGAGAACATGCTGTGATGTTGAATGAAAATGAGTTTAAACTCTTTCAATTAATTCAAAGCGTTAATGCTTATCCAGAAATCAAAAACGATTTGATTGAGACGCTTATCAGACAAGTCCAACAGGTTTATCAAGCGAGTTCTCATAAACCCACTCAAAAATGGTTACAGGTTGGCGATAGAACATTGCTTGAAAATATTGCGCCCGTTAGAGCTGAAGAAAACGCTCCACTTGCTTCTAGTCTCATTGAAGAGCACAGAAAGCGTTTAATTTAGAGGAATAACGAATGATTATCTATTTTGATGCTTCTGCATTGATAAAATCTTTGATTGAGGAACCTGGCTCAGTAAGCATTAAAAACTTTCTTTTGGAAATTAAGCAGTTAGAAGAAACGGTTGTTTTTGCTACCTCAGCGGTCAGCAAAGCAGAAATTATGGCTGCATTGTCTGCTATACGGCGCGGCAAACATTTAACTCAGAAAAGATTTGAACAGGCAGTAGCCGATTTTACAATCCGTTGGAAAGCTTTTTTTATTCCAGAAGTCACAACTCATCTAATTGATAAAGCGGGAGAACTTGGTTTAAACCATAAAATAAAAGGTTGTGATGCCTTTCAATTGGCGAGTGCTTTAGAAATTGAAACAGATATTTTTATATCAACTGACAATGATCTTAATGTAGCCGCTTTAGAAAATGGACTTTTTGTCTGGAATCCAATGACTGAACCCATACCCAAAATTAAGTCATAGCCTATAGGAAACAACAGGGATTGTGCTGATGTCTGATGATTTAGCTTTTTAGAATCATTTTAAGCAGCGAAAATCATGACAATCAGCGCAATCAGCGTTCTATCTCGTTATTGATAACTGATAACTGATAACTGATAACTGATAACTGTTAGCCAATCGGTCTTGGCCCCTTGTCCTCATTTTAAAAATTTGTCATAATACGCGCTCCCTATTTTTGGCTAAAGGGAACGGTGGTATTTTTTTTAAATGGCACACTTCACAAGCGGTTATCAGTAATATAGGATAACCTGTTCTGTGAAGCGCATAAAATGTGTACCACTTTTAATTAAAAACCCAAGACTTAAATGCCCAATTTTCGTTTTTGTTATTTTGCGGCCCGCTTGCTTTTCGTTCCAAATTTATTTTGTGGCCCTTTTCGTTCCAAATTTATTTTGCTTTGTTTTGACTAATCATTAAGATCGTTGAAACTGTCATGACACTTTTTAGGTATGATTTTTCGACAACGCCTTAGCAAAGTGCAATAAAACGCTGATTGAACTGATTGACACCGATCAAACAAATCAGCGTAAATCATGACAATCAGTCTCATCAGCGTTCTATCTACGTTATTGAGAACTGATAACTGAAGGATGATAACTGATAACTGTTAGCCAATCGGTCTTGGCCCCTTGTCCTTATTTTAAAAATCGGTCATAATACGCGCTCCTTTTTTTGGCTAAAGGGAACGGTGGTGTTTTTTTAAATGAATAGACTTGTCCCTTAATAATTATCTTTTGTATTTCATAGACTTATATCGTCTTCAAAATTTAAAGTCATTAAAAATCAATCGGTTATGATAAGAACACTGAGATTTGAGAATGACTAATTGATATGATAGAATCAAAGACATGATTAATTTATAATCCAATCGGTTAACCCAATCAATTAAAAAACACTTTATTTGTGCTGGTTTTAAGGTCATTACAGCCTTATGTTTGTTGTTTATATTTGAAATGTCGTTTTGAGGCATTGATACACGGAATCAATTATTTTATAGATATAAATCATAGACTTAATAAAGTGTATCTTATTTGAATCCAGTGTCACTGGTCAAAAATGACGTCTATTAATATTGTAAAAATGAATGTATTTAGCTATCCAGTCGCAATAGGCACGTTCGGTATGAATAGAATAGTGAGCATAACGCATAGTATTTTAGAGTTTGACATAATTTGTAAAATAGATTTTAATATTTTTAAAGGTTTATATTATTATTCCTGATTTAGCGGATAATATCAACTTATCAGGTGCATTTGACATGATAATTTGGATAGCAGGCAAATTTGCCTGAATTTACGGTCAATATTGTGGAATATCAGGGCAAAAAGTCAGGATATCTTCAGGGCGAACTTGCCTGATTTATCGGTTAATATCTAAGAATATCATGGCAAGTATGCGTGATAATAAGTCGTTAAATTGCTGAAAATGAATAAATTTCGTATAATACAAGTTACAGGCAACCCCATAGAAGGATCGTGCAGACATAGACTGACGGACATAAAACGAAAACGCAAATTGAAAATGCACGATGACCAAATATACAAGGGCTACTATATGATAACCGCAAGATGTAATCTATCTTGCTCTTACTGTATCCTTGAGAATGCCCCACATCAACTAAAGCAAGAGCTAAGTCTTTTGCAAAAAATGGAACTCATATCCCACTTGTATCACAACTTGAAATTTCGTTCATTGACCATTTCAGGAGGAGAGGCTTTGATAATAGGGAAAAGTGTTCCCTCTGATTTTCTACAACTTTTGAAGTTTCTGAAACAATTCAAATCTGACGATACTCAAAAAAACTTACAAATAAAACTATACACAAATGGCATTTATGTTTCAGAAATTGTAGCTTTTGCGATGCAAGGAATTATTGATGAAGTGTCTATCAATATTGACAGTAGCAATGATGAAACGCTATTACTAATCGGAAGGAATAAAAACAAAAAAGACAAATACTTTTTAAAGGTAGTTGAAGTGATAAAAGTTCTTTCGAGTCAAGGAATCAAAGTGAAACTTCATACAGTTGTTAGTACTTTAAATTATCAGAACATTGCATTAGAAGTGCGTGCCATTTACGAGACTGTAAAAAATGCAAATCCAATGTTTAAGCAGTGGAAATTTTATCAGTATATGTCGTATGACGACATAGTTGTTGATGAAAAACATCAAATAGATATTGAGATATTTGAAAGTGTGCAAAAAGAAATAGAAGAAAACTTATCTGGCTTAGATGTAGATATTCACTTTAAGAGTAATCAAGAAATGAATCAATCTCTTTTTAATATTTTGGCAACAGGAATTGCCCAATATCGACTTCCAGAAAACACTTGGACAACAACACCAAGAACAGAAAATCTATTAAGCTATAAATCAATGGAACAACTTATTGAACGAAATAAAATTGACGTTGATTTGTTTAATGCGTATCATTCTTACTCCCCGATTTAACCCAAATGACGCAACAAATTGAAAAACTTACAATATTAGATTTTGACGGAACAGTCCTTGATTCAACGATGGCATGGTCTAATGTATATCAAAGCTATTGCAAAAGACATTCTCTCACTATTTCAGAACAGATAATACTAAATCAAAGCAATTCCCCATTTACTGAATGGATTGAAACAATCAAAGCAACGCACAAAATTACACAGCCCTCAAAGTCGCTAATTGTTGCGTTAAATGAAATTGCAAAGAAAGTTTATAATAAGATACTTCCAAAAGCAGGATTTGTTGACTTTGTTCAAGTTCGACACACTTCAAAATCAAAGACAATTATCGTTTCAAGAGAAGAACCTGATTTGATAAAATCGTATTTAAACAATTATCGGATTTCAGAAGTTTCAGAAGTATTGCAAGACAGCAATCAAAAACGTACAAGAGAAAATTTTTATACTGATATTTCAAAAATGTACGGTTGTAAAATAAAAAATATTACACTGATAGATGATTCTTTGTCGCATTGCACTATAGCGAAACAAGCTGGGGTATTTGTTATTGGAATTAATGATAATCATTCTGTTAGTAGAAATAATCAAATGAGATTGATTTGCGAATTGTATGTTAATGATTTTACTCCATTATTAAAACTATGAACGAATTAAAATTTGCTTTTACGATTGATTTGGATTGGGCAAGCGATACTGTATTAGAATATGCTCTTTCGCCCATTTTTAAACGCGACATTCCCCTTACCATATTTTCTACTCACAACTCAGAATGGCTAATTTTCCGTTTTGTAAATAATTCCAATATTGAATTAGAAATTCATCCCAATTTCTGCTTAAATAGTTCTCACGGTAATTCTTACGAAGATGTTTTTAATTATTGTAATCAGCTAACAACTGAAAAAAAAGGGTTTCGGTGTCATAAGTATTTTGATGTAAACGAAATAAACGAATACTATAAATCAGAAGGATATAAGTATTCTTCTAATATATGTACTGACTTGCAGTATGTTCAACCTTTTTTCAATAGAGTTGGATTGTTGTCTATTCCGTTATTTATGGAAGACGGTGGCTTCTTATTACAAAAACATAGTTTAAGACATAGTTTAAGCCTTGATACGATACTCAAAAAACTACCAACAAGAGGCACTGTCGTTTTTCTTTTTCATCCTATGCACTTAGCATTTAATAGCAATAACTTTGATACAATGAAAATGCTAAAAAACAGCATAACAATTCAAGAATATCAAAATATATCGTTAGAAACTATTGAGGAGAAAAGAAATAATTCGTTTGGTGTAAATAATTTGCTTTGGGAACTTATTGAATGGAGTGAAAAGAATAAGATAGAACGAGTTTTATTAAAGTCTTTAATTAATGAAAAATAAAATGCATAAAATATTTGTTTTTGATGTTGGCAACACATTGGTTGAAAAACCAAGCAATCGTATGGTTTCCTCATTAGTGGATGATTTATCTGCATTGCAGGAACGTGGAAATGTCATTGGTATTGCAACTATGCGAAATTTAGCAATGCTTGATGAACTGATTGCGCAAGTAAATTTTGATTATATTATTGCTTTAAATGGTGCCTATGTTGAATGTAAAAAAATAATTTTAATTGACACCCCTATTGACAGCAAAGAATTGACTCAAATTACAAATGTCCTTGACTCCAATAAAATCAAATACAGTCTTTACACTAAATCGAACATTCTAAACTCATCCGAACAAAGAGAAATTGTTTATGGAATTGAATTAAAAGATTGTTCTGAGGTCATTGATTCTTTAAGAAAACATTTCCCCTCATTTGCTTTTCATATTTGGGAAAAAGGGAAAACCTGCGACATACACAGCATAAATGTTTCAAAAAGCAAAGGAATGAAAAAGGTCTGTAGTTACTTTGAGATTCCATTACAAAATAGTATTGCGTTTGGTGACGGTTTTAATGATATTGAATTATTTAAGTTGTGTAGAGTTTCTATTGCAATGGCAACAGCTCCCGATGAATTAAAACAAAGAGCAACTTTTCTTACCAAATCAGTTAAGGACAATGGGGTAAGTTGGGCTTTAAAACACTTTCGGTTATGAAGTTATGAAGATAATACTATTGGCAGATAAATTACCACCCGAAATTGGCGGAATGGAGACACACGCAAATTATTTTGTTCAACATTTTTCAAAAGAAAATGATTTGACAATCATTTCAAAGAGAAATGGATATGATGTTATCGTAAATACTGATTACCAAACAATAAAAGAAATTGTCCTCTTCGACTTTTTAAAGTCATTTGAGAGTGAAAAATGTATTGTATTCTACAACAGTGGCTATTGGATAGAGAATTTTACTGCAATCAAATTATTACTTAAAAATGCTATTTTTTTATACCGAACAGGAGGAAACGAAATAAACAAAGCACCGTTATCATTACAAATTGATAGTCATTCTGAAAGACAAGATTATTGGGTAAAAACAATCAATCAAAGTATAGACTACTTGATTGCCAATAGCCAATTCACAAAACAACGACTAATTGATTTAGGAATACAAACCGAAATTATACATATAATTTCGGGAGGCATTGATGTTTCTAATATTCAAAAAGCTATCAATGAAATTCCACAGACTAGGAAACTATTAAATTATGACGAATCTGATACTGTAATAGTGTGTTGTTGTCGCTTTGTACCTTATAAAAGAACAGATTTTTTACTTCGAGCATTTCAGCACTTGCCCCGACATTACAAGATTGTTTTAGTTGGAGATGGGGAGTTACTTGATAACGCAAAAATAATGTCAAATAAACTGAATTTGAATGTACAGTTTTTAGGCAGATTAACACACGAAGAAACGCTAAATATCATTGCCGCTGCTAATATCTATTGTCAATCAAGTGTAGATTTAATAGTAAATGTGAAAAGTGGAAATTATGTGCATACCGAAGGTATGGGGCGAAGTTTTATTGAATCCATTTGTAGCGGAATAAGAGTTGTTGTTACTAATTGTGGTGCTGTAGACGAATTTATAAATTCTGAAAATGGCACATTAGTAGAAGGTGATGAAACTAAATTTGCACAACAAATTGAACACACTCTTTCCTTGCACACAATAGAGGAAACACGTAGACAAAACTATTGTGCTGAATATAGTTTTGAAAATATCTTTAGCCAGTATGAAAACCTTTGGAGTTAAAAATATTTTATTGATAACGGGAAAATTTCCTGATGTTACTTCCGACACGGACGGTGGTAGCATTATGGTTAGTCATTTAGTTGAGGCTTTGCGTAATAAATGTACCCTTGACGTATTATTTACAAGAACATACAATAATAATTTTATAAATATTGAAGGTGTTAGAAAAGTTACTTTTCACACGAATAAAGTTAGAAACAACAATAAGTTTCTACGCAGATTGGCAAATATAGAATGGAATAGTATAGAGTTTTCACAACTTATACCACAATACGATAGAATAATTATTATTCATTGTAGCAAAGCCTTAGGCTTAGAAAAATTATCGCAAGAATTATTAGATAAGGTTGTTTTATTTCCAATGTATTTAACTTCATCTTACATACGTTCAAA
The DNA here is from genome assembly GCA_035871815.2 of Candidatus Parabeggiatoa communis. Lineage (GTDB taxonomy): Bacteria > Pseudomonadota > Gammaproteobacteria > Beggiatoales > Beggiatoaceae > Parabeggiatoa > Parabeggiatoa communis. The sequence goes on along the minus strand of JAYQWI020001444.1, from coordinate 2,126 downwards.
CGAAATTGTGCCTATTGGATATACAGAAGCAGAACGAAAAATATTGCTCAAAATCAAAAAAATAATTACACCAAGTCAATCAGAAAAAAACGACATAATCAAAGATTATGATGTGGCAGAAAATCGAATAATTGTAATACCAAGAGCCGTTAATTCATACATTGAAAGCAAAGTAAGGGATGAATCAAAAGCCAATAGACTCATTTACATTGGGGCAATAAAAAAACAGAAAAGAAATGATGATGCCATCGTATTGCTTTCTAAACTAAAAGAAATGGGAGCTGAATCTCATTTGTACTTGGTAGGCTCTCAACAAGACGATGAATTATATGCTCATTGTATAGATTTAATCAGTAAATTGGGATTAGAAAATGATATTTCCTTCTGCGGTGTATTATCTCAAAAAGAAATTGCAGAATTATTGAACGATATAGACATTAATATTTCGGTATCCCGTTGGGAAACATTTGGCAGAGGTATTTTTGAAGGTTTGTGTGCAGGATTGCCCACTGTTGTTTATAATAGCATTGATTGTTTGTCTGAATATGCAAACGCTAACAGCGGGGTTTCTTATGTTGAGAATATAAACGATATGGCAAGCAAAATATATGATTTATGTTCAAATCCATCTTTTTATAAAAGTCAATCACAAAAAGCTATTGAGAATAGTCCTCAATTTTCAATAGAGAAACAAAAAGAAAGATTATTACAAGAGATATTATGCTCACAGAAGTAAATCAAAAAAGAATAATTATTGTAGCAGGAGTAAGACCAAATTTTATAAAAATTGCTCCTTTAATGCAATGTTTTTCGCAACAAAAAACAATAAAACCTATACTTGTTCATACTGGTCAGCATTATGATATAAAGATGTCAGGGCAATTTTTTACTGACTTAAATATTCCTATACCTGACATAAACCTAGAAGTTGGCTCTGGAAGCCACGCTACACAAACAGCGAGAATAATAGAGCGATTTGAAAATGTTTGTCTAAAGGAAAAACCTGATTTCGTTCTTGTTGTGGGTGATGTCAATAGCACCGTTGCGTGTGCATTAGTAGCTGTAAAATTGGGGATTAAGGTTATTCATTACGAAGCAGGACTAAGAAGTTATGATAGAAGTATGCCAGAAGAAATAAATCGTATAGTTACAGATTCAATAAGCGATTTTTATTTTACAACAAGCGATGACGCAACGGACAATTTGATTAAAGAAAATGTTTCCAGCAAAAAAATATTTATGTTAGGAAATTTAATGATAGATACACTTTTTTCTCAATTGCCGAAAGCTATAGAAACGAAATTGGACTTTCAACTGTATGGTGACTTAAAAATAGTTTCAATAAATAGTGACTTTGAAGAGAAAAAATACGGCATAGTAACACTACACAGACCAAGCAACGTAGATTCAAAAGAATCTCTAACAAACGCGTTACAAACACTGGGAGATGTTTCTAAGAAAACACCTTTAATTTTCCCAATACACTTTCGTACTTTAAAAAATATACAAGATTGGGATTTGCTACAAGTTACAAAGAAGAATCCAAACTTGTTTATTATTGAACCATTGGGCTATTTGGAATTTTTACATTTGCTTTTCAAGTCCTTATTCGTCATAACAGATTCGGGCGGCATTCAGGAGGAAACCACGTATTTTGACATTCCTTGTTTAACGTTACGACCAAATACAGAACGACCAATCACAGTATTGACAGGTAGTAATAAATTGACAACAATTGAAAATTTATCTACAGAAGTAGATTTAATTTTAAAAGGAATGCCGAAAAAACGACAAAAAATGCCGAAATTTTGGGAGGGAAAAACAGCAAATAGAATTTTACGACAATTACAGACAATTTAAATTGACAAAACAAAAAAGGCTACCTATAACTGATATGTATTATGCCAGCAATTCCCGTCCTATAGTTAAAGTAATAATTGGGGTCAGAGTAAAATTAATTGATTATCTTGGGCATTATCTCTTATTGCTTGAGGTTGAAACATGGAGAAAAACTTGAACATTGGTGGCAACTTAAGTTCGGTTTCGGACTTGAGTGCCTTACAGAGTCTGAAGCACGTTACTTGCTCAACACCCCGAATGTTGAACGCATCCGAAATAAAATTACT
>JAYQWI020001443.1:0-5879 GCA_035871815.2 Candidatus Parabeggiatoa communis | reverse complement strand
TTGCGCCTTTTGCGTCTCTTGCGTTATTTTTTTGTTGTCCTAATTTTGTAATTTGATCTCCGCGAATTACGGCGTATTTTCCTTTTGTTTCAATAGATTAATTATATCTCTCAAATCATTCACCTGTTGTTTTAAATAATCAATTTCAGTTTTTAAATAATCCATTTCTTTTTGTTGCTGTTCAATCATTAAATTAGCTTTTTCTAATTGATGTTTGTATTCGATTTGATCATTTGAAGGGGAACTGACATACCAATTGTCACCTTGTGTGTTGTGAGTACCAGCTAAATTAAAAACATTCTTTTCATCCAAACCAAATAACTGCGACAATCCTATATCCATCACTTTGGCAATTTGTTGTAGCCTTGAAAGGTTCACATCCGTTTCCCCGCGTTCTATTTTCGCGTAGGCATGAGTCGATATGCCTAATTTTTCTGCGACATCTTCTTGTGTCCAATTTTTAAAGGAGCGAATCAATTTAAGTTTTTGAGGTAATGGCATGAATAGATACTCTGGGTTAGGCAACTAATAACTCTGGGTGGCTTTATTAGTTTAAGATTATTTTGGGTTAGGCAACTAATAACTCTGGGTGGCTTGAGCCGTTTAATATCATTTTGTAGAATGCGATACTCTAAAAAAAATGGGCTAAGTCATAGTGCCCATCTAATGTTTTTTGGATCATTCCATCAATAGATACTCTTGGTTAGGTAACTAATCACTCTGGGTTGCTTGAGCAGTTTAAGCTCATTTTCTAAAATGCGAAACACTTAAAAAAGTGTGTTACATGAGAATGCCTACTAAGTTTTTTAGCTCATTTCTATCAATAGACACTCAGAGTTAGGCTATTTAAATAACTCAGGGTTATTTTTTTGTTCTAATCTCATTTTGCAAAATGGGGCAAGCCTAAAAAAGTGGGCTATGTGATAATGTCTACAATTTTTATTTATATTTTTTGATTATACAATATTTAGAGCTACCTTTTCAATTTATTTGATGAATGTACAGAGCCCCGTCAAAGTTGATATTAAATTTTTGTACAAATAAACGATACAGAACCGATTTTTTTTATTAATGAAAGGAGGTTGCAATGAAGCGACTTAAGTGCTGGTTTGTCAGCACATTGGTTGTCGCATTTCTATGCTTTGGAAATGTGGCAAATGCGGCTGCGGTTGACTTACTCAATTTATCTGCTTATTCTGAGGGTGCGCCTTTGCCTTATGGCAAAAATGTGATAGTCGCACAAGATGAAGAAACAGGTGAAAAATGGATAATACATAAACCTGGAAAACAAACGGCTTCTTTAACGTTTTTTATTAACTTGTCAGGTGATATTGAAATATTTATTAGTAGTTGGGCAGGGGGTCAATTTTCTCTCTCTCTAATAGCCAACGATCAAGTTATTACTCTAGAAAAAGATTTTTACACAAAAACTATCTCTATGTTGGGAACACCTATTGGAACATTCCCTGCGCCCAGATGGGGACTCAAAACAAAAGGTCAATACTCAGGGCAAATAGAAAGCAAGAGTGATAGTGTTAAGTTGTCCATTAGCGGATATACCGCAAAACTCTATGATGATGGTGATGAGGATAAGGAACTTTTAACTAAAGTTACTTTAGAAAAGCCAAATCTAGTTTATACCCAATTAGAGGTCATTTCTGATGAGAGTCGCATGTCTTTATATGGACTAACAATGAAAGGGGATTCAGCGAGTATAAACATCCCTCCTGATGAGTACTCCTTGACATTGGATACCAGCGGTACAGGCGACGGCACGGTTAGTGGTGGCGGAAAATTTACTCCAAATACTAGCGTCACCCCTAAGGCAACGGCTGATGAGGGTAGTGTTTTTGTTGGCTGGACACCAGCAAGCTGTGGTAGTACGTTTGAATTGAATTCAGATACGACTTGTACGGCTGAATTTGCCTTGAATAACTACATTTTAACAGTGAACACCACAGGCAAAGGTTCAGGTACGGCTGATGGTGGTGGAACCTTTGCTCATGGTACTAACGTCACTCCTACTGCAAAGGCTGATAAAGGCAGTGTTTTTGCCGGTTGGACACCCAAAAGTTGTAATAGTAAATTTGAGCTGACGGCAGATACTACTTGCACTGTCAAGTTTTCCCTAAACTACTACACCTTAACAGTGAATACTACTGGCATTGGTTCTGGTACGGTTGACGGCGGTGGAACCTTTGCTCATGGTACTAGCGTCACTCCTACAGTAACAGCTAATGAGGGCAGTGTTTTTGTTGGCTGGACACCTGCAAGCTGTGGTAGTACGTTTGAATTGACTTCAGATACGACTTGTACGGCTGAGTTTACCCTAAACGACTACACCCTAACGATGAATACCACTGGCACAGGTTCAGGTACAGTTGACGGTGGTGGAAGCTTTGCTCATGGTACTAGCGTCACTCCTACAGCAACAGCTAATGAAGGTAGTGTTTTGGTTGGTTGGACACCGGCAAGTTGTGGTAGTGCGTTTAAATTGACATCAGATATTACTTGTACGGCTGAGTTCAAGCCTATTGAATATACCTTAACATTGGATATCAGCGGTACAGGTAACGGCCAAATTGATAGTAATAGTTTTGGAACTCTTACTCATAACACTAGCATCACTCTTACGGCAACGGCTAATGAGGGCAATGTTTTTGTTGGTTGGACACCGGCAAGCTGCGGTAGTACGTTTGAATTGACATCAGATATTACTTGTACGGCTGAATTCCAAATGATTCCTACCCTCTCTGTATCTTCTGCTGATACTCCTCCAAATAATGAAAGTATAGTGCTTGATTGTAATGAGAATGCAACACTTCATTTGAGCAATACCGAAGGATCATGGGAAGCTTTTAAAAACGGAGTAAGTATGGGTTTGCTTAAAGAGACAAAGAGTTCGTATAGCGATAGTACTTGTGAGGATATTTGGATTATCCAGTTAAAACATCCTGATAATCATTCTATATCAAGTAATCAAGTAAAACTCTCATGGTCAAGATTCAAGTTAACTCCGAATACGTATTCGCCCTTACAACCTCATCAAAAGTTGTTAACAACATACTGGGCACAATACGATGTCCTCTTCGATTATGATAATGATGGGGATATGGAAAATTTTATTCCTGGTTGTACAGCCGTTGCAGTAGGACAGTTGATAAATTACTACTTTCAGCAAGGATATCGTAAAGATTGGCTTGAAGTTATGTTAGAACATACCACGGTTTACCCCAGAGTCGAAGCCGATACCAAAGATGAAAAAGGTGAGCCTGTATACGAAAAAATAATCTTCAACGTTAGTGAAGATATCCAACCATGGCAGAACAAATGTACTGGGCGTTATAACTGTTATATAGATTTCCCAAAGAAATTAACGAACTTAACAGGCTATGATGAAACGCGGTTAGGTGATTTTTTAACCTATGTAGCCATTGGCCTTGATGCAGAATTTAGACAAGATAGTACTGGCACAAAATTATATATTGGCGAAGAACCATATCCGTTTTTGAATCCTCAACCTGGTGAAGATATAGGACTTGTTTCTGAAAAGAAACTAGGAAACCTTTTACTAGACAGATTTAGATTTAAATCCGAAATGATGGAAATATTGGGTCCTCTTTCTCGTTTGGATTATGGACAAGACTATATTATAGATAGTCTTAATCGTGGTCATCCCATACTTATAAGCCTGTATGGTTTTTTTAACAGTGATGGCAAATATTCTGGACATTCGGCAATTATTGATTCATATCAGATAGATAATGGAGATTTCCAAGTTAGATTTAACATGGGATGGGGACTGGACGACGATGGTAGTGTACACGCAGCAGATGTTAAATGGTACGATGGTTCTGCCGCAGTTGAGGTTCCCACACGTTATGGCAAAGAAATAAGGGTAACATACGATAGATTTTTCATTCTGACAAATACTGTACCCATAACTTGGGGAAATTCCGGTATCCCAGCTACTCCCACTTTCTGAAGATAGAATCTCTGTACGGGAGATTTTTCTTCTGGGTACCCTGTCTGGACGTATTAGCCAGTGTAGCGTAGCTGGGTAGCCAGCGTAGTATGGGTAAAATGTAGTAGAATTGTAGGGTGGGTTTCGCTATAGCGAAACTCACCTTTTTTTATGCCCACCACAAATCATTCGTCAGTTTTCCTCACTTATTTTTGAGTTCCCTATTGAAACGACATAAATGATTTTGAGTTATAATAATATCTAATATTCTTCAAACAGAAGAAAAGTCAGCATAGTTTGGCTGTAGGGTGGGCAACGTGGTTGCCCACGGGTTAAACATATCTATATTGACTAGGGATTGTTCAGATAGTTGGGCTATTTTTCCCAAAGAATTGTTCAAACTTAGGGCGACAAATTTTTTTTGCGACATGCAATAACGGTGAACTTAAAATGATTTCTAAAGAGACAATTAACCAAGTTGTTTCAAAATTAGCGAAGGCAACGACACCTTGCAAAATCATTTTATTTGGTTCTTACGCCAGAAATGAGGCTACTCCCGATTCTGATTTAGATTTATTAGTTATCATTAAATCGCAACGTGTTAATAAAGCTAAAGAAATGGCGAGGTTAAGACATATTGTGGGTCACGTTGGTATTGGTGTGGATATACTGGTGTATTCACAACAAGAGGTTGAACAACGTGGACACATTCCGAGTTCTGCACTCTATTATGCTTTAAAAGAAGGTCAAATTCTCTATGATACAAGCCACTCAAGAAGAATTGCGTCAAGAAGCACAACGTTTTCTACGTTTAGCTGATAGGGATGTTAAAGCTTTTCGGATTTTGAAAAATGCGCCAGAAATTCACTTGACGACAGTGTGTTTTCATGCTCAACAGGCTATCGAAAAATGTTTAAAAGCTGTCTTGATTAGGCATGGTGTTGAGTTACACAAAACTCACGACTTAGAAGAACTTTGGGCAAAATTGGATATAATCAATATCGCACCGCCTATCAATGCTGAAAAATTGGGTAAAATTAATCCGTGTGCAGTAATTTTTCGTTATGATGACACGGATATTGAATTATTGAGTCGAGAAGAGGCTGAAAGTATGATGGATAATATACAGCATTGGGCGATTTCCGAAGTTGGCAATGAAAAAGAAGAACAGAAAGTAAGCGATTCTGTTAATCAAGACGATAGCAACGAATAATAGCCTAAAAGAACCCTGTCTTCATCGGTGATCTGAAAACCAAACATCATCTCAAGGATAGCGAATTTATTCTATTCACGACAGCCAGTAATGCCAAGGATTAAATGAATTGTAGGGTGGGTAGAGCGAACCCCCCCCTTTTTTTGCCACATTCGTTAATTTTCATCACCTCTTTTTTAATGCCCTATTGGAACGATATAAATGATTTTAAGTTATAGCGTTTTCCGATTGAATAAAGTACAGTTATATACAATTAGATCAAGAAAATCGAACCGCAAAATAACAGGCACTCCAATCCGGCCGCAAAATAAATTTTGCACTCCAATCCGGCCGCAAAATAAATTTTGCACTCCAATAATTTATACTTCTTTCAATTGGGAAACGCTATATAATAAAAAAAGTATTATTCGTTCAAGGTTAAATCTCGAATTGTCGAATTATCGGGTGGACAAAAATTTAATTCATATACTAAAAAAGAGGTTAAAGAGGTCAACAGAAACCCTTACTTTAAACATTCCAACGTCATTGGCTCAAGAGTTGAGATTCAGTGTTCACTGATCCGTTATCAGTTTATAGCCTATTTTTTTATTGACAAACCCAACCCCTAATAACAGACGCGGGCGCGATTCATTTAAAAAGCGTTCACCATAGTTTTTGTCTTGGATTTGCTTAATGGCTTGCTTAGTCAAAGTCTCCATCTTA